>JALQWE010000373.1 GCA_023258825.1 Planctomycetaceae bacterium
CACCAGATGCAGACGCTCAGCACCCTCCTGCTGCCACCGACGAGCCATCTCAACGGGGTCGTCCGAAAACACGGTGCTGTCTTCGTAATTCCCCTGCCGCAGACGAACACAGCGGCCTTCCAGAAGATCAATCGCGGGCAGTAACTGCAGCATGGATGATAATGACCTGCTCGGCAGGCAGATTCGAACCGACAGCTTCGACAAACAGCGACAGTCAAAAACCGCCACTGGAACAACCCACAGAGTACACCGCCGAGTTGTTCCGGTCGAGCCTCTTTCAGGCCGCCTGAGATACGGTTTCCGTCTTGCCATATCCGGCAAGACGACTCAACACACCCAGACGCCTCGTCGCCAGCAACACCATAAACGCCGGCACCATAATCGGACGAATCACAAACGTGTCCAGCACCACACCCGTCGCCAACGCCAGCCCCAATTGATCCATACCCACCAGACTGCCCGCCATCAGCGACGAAAATGTCCCCGCCATGATCACACCACAACTGGAAATAATACTGCCCGTTCGCTCCAGTGCCACCGTGATCCCCTTCAACGGACCATGCACCTTCTGCTCCTCGTCAATTCGAGCCATCAGGAAGATGTTGTAGTCCTCACCCACCGCAATCAAAATCGTGAACAGGAACATCGGAACCTTCCAGTCCAGTCCCGTAAATCCCTGAGGATCCATCGCCCAAAACGCCAGATACGTAAAACCCAGCGTCGCAAAATAACTGTACAGCACCGTAAACATCAGATACGCACAAATCCCCGGCTTCTTCAGCAATGCCCACAGAATCAGATACACTCCCAGCATCACCAAAGCATCAATGCGAATCTGATCGCGGTCCGTCACCGCCTTCAGATCACTGATCTCCGCCGTATTGCCCACAAACCACAAACGAGCCTCCCGCAGACCGTCCGGCAGCTCGTTCCGAATCCGATCTCGCAGCATCCGAAACTCACTGATGCTGCTCCGCGCAAACGGGTCGTTCTTCGGAATCAGATTCACTCGAGTAATCGAGTGGTTGTTGGGGCTGACGAAGTACTGACGGGCATGCAGCTTCTGCGCCTGACGCACCGCAATGCTGACTTTCTTAGCTTCTCGCTGCCCCTTCGGAGCTGACAACGAACGCACCGCATGCAGCCCCAGCTCGTCGCGAGCTGCCACGAGGCGGTTGGTCAACTCACGAATCAAAACAAAGGACGGCCCCTGAACCGGACTGAAGTCCATGCCCTCGGCTTCGATGATCAAAGTAATCGGAGACACTTCACCCGCCGGGAAGTGCTTCTGGGCGGCCGCTGCCCCGTACACGCTGGATGCCGTGGGTGGCAACTCCGACAACAACCCGTAACTTAAGTCGCCGAAAAACAGAATGCCGGCAATCGAAAAGGGCAGCAGCAGAACCACACTCGCCAGCCACGTGGCCCACGGCCGCTGCTCCAGCAGAGCCCCCATCTTTGCCCAGCCGGCAGTCAACACCTGCGCCTTCTGAATCCTCGCAAACAGGCCTTTATCGGCCGGAAAACTGTCCGCTGCCGTGGAGAGTCCGGCCGGGAATCCCGGCCAGAAGGCCCACTTTCCGCTCAGTCGAAGAATCGCAGGCGTCAGCGTGAGCGAAGCCAGCAGGCACACGGCCAGTCCGAATGTGATGGCCACACCGGCCTGACTGAACTTGCCAAACTCGGCAAAGTACATCATGCCGATCCCGCACATCACCGTGCCGGCACTGGCCGTCAACGCCGCACCAATCCGATGCAGCGTGCCCGAGATCGATTCTTCAATCGTCAACCCGCCGTCCAGTTCCTCCCGGTAGCGGGCGATCAGAAACAGGCAGTAGTCTACCCCTGCCCCGTACACCAGTACGGTCACGTAGGTCTCAATCCCGTTAAAGAGACTCACCCAGCCCTGCTCTGCGCCAATGGCCAGCAGCTTTCGTGAGACTGACGTGGCGACACCGACGGTGATCAGCGGAATAATGGCCAGCATGGGCGCCCGGTAAATGGCAATCAGCAACACGACCACCAGAATCACAGTCCAGTCTTCCGTGGACTTCGCGCTCTTCGCGGATTCCTGCATCATGTCCCGCCCGAATGTGGCGCTGCCACTGACGGCAATCTCCAGACCGGGCGGCAGAGAATTCACCTGGCCCGAAGGAATGCGGGACAGATCCTTTACGAACTGCTCCACACCATTCACAACCCTCACGTTCGCCTGGTTCAGGAATTCCGTCGTCAGCCACAGCACAATCGAGGTGGCCTGCTTGTCTTCACTGATCAGCAAATCGCCGACTTTCCGGTCCTCAAACCAGGCAATCCCCTGCACGATATTCGAGTTGCTGGCACCATCAGACTTCTGTTCCGGCTTCGGTTCGGTGGCAGGCTCGGCTGTTGAGTTCTCGTCTGAGCCCTCCACTGCCGCTTCGTCGGCTTCCTCTGGCACGTCCCGATTCGGCAGTGGCAACCCGACGATCTTATGCAGCTCCGGGATGATCTGTTGAGACAGGTAGTCGAAGTCGGAGGGCAACAGGCCCTCGTCGCCACTTTCACGTCGCGCGATCAACACCAGCGTGCTGCGCATCTGGTCGTTGGGAAACGCCTGTCGAAACATCGTATTGGCGATGCGGCTGGGCGAATCCTTCGGCAGAAACGCGAATTCCCCGTTTTCCACCACGGATTCCCACGGAGGTGCCACAAGGACACAGGCCACAAGCAGGCCCACCCACGCCAGAATAATCAGCGTGGCATGCTTCGCCGTGATGTCTCCGAGACTTTTAAACAGCATGGATTACCCCTGGCAAGTGGTTCAACCGCTTGCGTCACTCAAGCCCGGCTTCCGGGCCGGCACGTCATTCATTCGGTCCGCAGGTGGCTGTGTGCCGGTGGGCCCATGCAGGCTGCCACCATCCCGGACGTCCTGAAAACTACTGATTTCACAATCGGAAATCAATCATGCCGGCGGTTTCCCTCGTCATGCCGATCGATTCTGATGCGGATTAGAAAAGCGGGGCGAAATGGGAAAACCCGAATCGCCTGAATCCAGCGAATGTGTGCGAATCGGCACTCCGTCGAAGCGTCGTTCCCGACACTCAACCCGGACTAGCACAACGGTGTTCAGCCCTGGAATAGTCGCATTTCGCTCCGCCGAAACGATCACCCTGATTTTGGCTCGAAAATTCAGCTAACAAAAGCCTTGCGAAAATCAAGCAAAAACCAACCTCAGGTCCCATTTTGCCGTCATTTCGGCATGCCACACTCAACCTCGAATACCGCCACCCCAAAAACCACGAGAACACGCAGATCACTGTCACCGCCATTCCCCTCGCTGTTACTTCCAAAGTCCTGCGTTCCACCCTGAAACCCTGTGTACTCTGTGTTTAAAAAACGGCTCGCCCCCGCCTCTTCGCCAGTACGCGGCCATTGCACCCCCGCTCCGCCGTCTCGACTCTCAACGGGCTGTACTCAGACACACCGCACGGAACGCGTGCTCCCTATTTTTGGTGACTCGCGGATCTCAGCGTGCAGATCATTCGACAGGTCGCTGCTGCTGGCTTAAAGTTCCCGCCTGCACGGCGATCACCGGAACGCAGGTGTCGCTCCGCTGCCAATGGCCGTTGTCAGATCCCAGTGGCGTCGCCCGTTGCGGCAAGCACAGGCGACTCGGGCCGCGGCCGTGGCGTGTGAGAAGTTCAGGGGATCGGGGTTCCCAAAGAAGTATGGCTGGAGGCGGGCATTGTCGAAGGAAGATCCGTATTCGGACAGCCAGTTGGCCCAGATGGGACTGGATCGCGCCACGCTGCCAAAACACGTCGCGATCATCATGGACGGCAACGGCCGCTGGGCACAAAAACGCGGGCTGCCCCGGATTGAAGGACACCGGCGTGGTGTCACATCGGTTCGCAGCATTGTCGAAGAAGCATCCCGTCTGGGTTTGCAGCAGGTCACGCTCTACGCGTTCTCCAGCGAAAACTGGAAGCGACCACGCCGCGAACTGACACTGCTGATGCATCTGCTCCGCCAGTACCTCGTGGAAGAACGGCGTGAGATTCAGCGCCAGGGCCTGCGGTTTCGCGTCATCGGCAATCTGGCCGGTCTCGATCCCATGATCCAGCAGGAAATTCAAACGACCGAAACGCTGTCCGCACAAAACACCGGCATGACGCTCTGCCTCGCCGTCAATTACGGAGCTCGCCAGGAAATCACCGAAGCCGTACGGCAGATCGTCAACGCGGTCCTACAGGGACAGATCCAGCCCGACAGCATCACAGAAAACACCATCGCCAACCACCTGACCACCGCCGGCATGCCGGACCCGGACCTCGTGATTCGCACCGCCAGCGAATTTCGGGTGAGTAACTTTCTGCTGTGGCAGATCAGCTACGCAGAACTCTGGGTGTCCGACAAACACTGGCCGGAATTCCGTGAAGAAGATTTTCGAACGGCGCTGCGCGACTATCGAAAACGCGACCGCAGATTCGGCGGCCTGAACCCGGGTTGAAAAAAGGGGTCGAGGGGCAGAAAAAGGGGTCAGGTACCAATAGCCAAATGGCCCGAAG
>JALQWE010000374.1 GCA_023258825.1 Planctomycetaceae bacterium
GTTCTTGTCGGGTGAATTCTGAGGGTTGGCCTGCTGTTCGGAGCCGGACTGCTCACCGTTTGGAGACTGTTGACCGTTGGAAGCAGCATCGGGAGTTCGAGAGCCGTTGGTTTTGCGTTCGGCGCTGGACGCAGCGGGATTTTCGGATGCCGATGGTGAGTTGTTGGTGTCGGAATCCGGCTGTTGATTCATGGCTTCGATCAGACGCTGCAGAGCTTCGTCGTCCTGCACAGGTTGGCGCTGGGGCGAATCTGCGGGAGGGTTTGTCTGGTTTTCGGGCGGTGTGCTGTCGGACGTCTGTGGTTCCGGAGGAGCAGAATCCTGGGGAGTTCTGGTGGAGTTTGGGTCGGGACGACTGCCGGAAGTCTGGCCGGACGCTGCGGTTTGCCGGGGATCCGCGGGCGGTGTGGCGGGCGTCGGGTTGTCGGATTCGGTGGTGGAGTTTCCGGGCTGTGGCTGTTCGGAGGCTTCCTGCGGAGAAGTCTGCTGAGCCAGTTCGCCGGTTTGTTGTTGTCGTTCGCGGCGATCCTGCAGCTGCTGTTCCTGCATCTCGCGATCCTGCGCCAATTGTTCGCGGACTTTCTCATCCGGCAGTTCGGCTTCGATGCGCAGGTTCAGTTCCCCGGTGCGTCCGACGTTTCCGAGAGGAGGGCGATTGTCACGGGCTTCGATGTGATAGGAAACGATGTCACCGGGTTTCAGGCGGAGTAGTGCCAGTTGAAATTCCCAGGAGCCTGCCCAGCGTTTCACGAAACCGGAGGAGGAAGCATCCATCAGGAATTCTGCGGGTTGCCGTGGTTGACCGTTGACGGCGTAATGCAGCGAGACATTGCGCAGCAGGAAATCGGGGTCTTCGGCTTCGACGAGCAGGGGAATGATGGCGTTTGCTGCGACCTGCAGATCGCGGGACGGATCGAGCAGCCGAACGACGGGTGCCTGATCCTGTTGGACGTCAATGGTGTAGACGACGGGTTCCGGATCCTGATGGTTTTCGAAGTCCGTCACCTGAATCCGATAGTACCTGGGGAACGTGCCATCTTCCCGACTCTGCAGTTTCAGTTTGGCGGAGAGCTTTGTCTGATCGACCGTCACCGGGATTTCTGTGGTTTGCGAGGCGAAGGACGGTTCGTCGGAAAGCTGCAGGACGGCAGATCGCAGGGGCACGTTGCTTTCGGCATGGATGATGGCGGACGTGTCCTGCCATGTGTCGATGGTTCCGGACTGTTCGACGCGGTCGGGCAGTTTCATGTAGTCCGGAAACTGATATTGAATGCTGGTCACCTGCGCGGACGGGGGCTGGATGACGCGAATCTGAAAGAGTTCGCTGCTGGCATCGCCGGCGACGATGCGGTACTGGAGATCCTGACGCACGCCGCGATTGGATTCTCCGGGGAGGACCACCTGAAATCGGCGATCATCGTCTGTGGCCTGCATCGTGAGTGGTTCGTCGACAAAGCGGCGGTCTGTGGTGGTGTAGAGGACTCGGACATCCGGCGGGATGATTCCGGCGACATCAACCTGAAACTGCAGGTGGGTGCCTGCGGGAACGGATGCGTTTCCGGGCAGAATGGATTCCAGAACTGTGCGCGTGGCGACGTGAGTGTTGGCGAGGGTCAGAGGCCGCAGCAGGCTGATGGATTTGGGGCTGAGGACTGCGTAGAGGCAGGTCAGCAGGACCAGCAGAAACAACGCGGTTCCGAGGCGAATGAGGCTGCGACGATCAACGGCTTCTTCCACATGCACCTGGACCAGTTGCAGAGCAGCGCGTTTTTCGAGTGTTTTCTGGATGACCGCGCCGGGCTGGCGTCCGGCGACCTGCAGGTCTACCAGAGTCAGGAGGCTGCCATCGGGATCAGCATGACTTTGATCCAGAACGCGGGCTGCAAACAGGGGATTGACCTGGGCATCCAGGCGGCGCAGCACGCTGCGGTAGAGAATGGCGACCAGCGTGATCACGACGAGGCTGAGCAGGACGAGTCGTGTGACCGGGCGGAAGCCTCCGGCGATCACCCAGTGGTCCAGCAGGGTGAAGACCAGCACATATCCCACCAGCAGCAGGCCAGCCAGCACCAGAGCGACCAGGAGATCGTTGGACTTGATACGACGGCGGGTTTGATCCAGTTGGAAACGCACGAACTGGTCGGGATCGACGTACGAGTGTCTGCTGTTTTCTGACACGGTTGCCACGGCTATCGGTTCCCAGGGAAGAAGGGAAGAGACCTGACTCAGAAACGGAGACGCTGTCGGTCCGGGAAAAGTTCCGGCCTCTCAAAGTTTATCGGTTTCAGCGGTCGTGTTGCAGTCAAAACGAAAAAATCGAACGGGTCAGGGGGACTTTGCGGATCGCGCTGGCAGCGGGGGATGGGTAATGGAGCGGATGGAATCCGGGGGAGGTTTGCGGTGACGGGGGACGTTTTGTGAGGTTGTTGGAGGTTTGCGGCCAACGTGGAGGTTGTGTAAGGTTGTTGGAGGTTTGCGGCTCAGGTGGAACTTCGCCCTCCCAAGAATTTCGCCCTCCCAAGAATTTCGCCCTCCCAAGAATTTCGTCCGACCAAAAAATCTTGCCGTCCGGACGGGGGAGCGGAGGGGTGTCGGGGGATGAAATCCCGGGAGCGGACTGGCGAGTGTTGAAGGTTCGCACTTATACTGTGGGTCGGGCTTCTCCGACCGCTGGGCGGTTGGGGAATTCCGGCGTTGATGTCGATGCGCACCGGGCACGGTGGAGCAGGGCGGGCGGTTCCGAGAGCGTGGGCCGCATCAGGCTGGCGTCCATCTGTCGGACAAAGTTCTCTCAGCACTGTGGATTTACTGTCTGTCGAGGATACACGATGTTGCTGCGTTCCTGTCTTCTGTTGTGGCTGCTGACGGCGGCCGTGCTGGTTCCTTCCTCGGTCGGTGCTGCGGAGCAACCGAAGGATCTGGTGGGTGGGATCAAGCCACTGGCCATGATTCTTGGGGGGCAACACCGCCAGTTCGGGCTGACGGGAACTGTGCAGTTGCCGATCGACGGACTTGCTCAGAAGATTTCGGTGAATCTGGTGCGATTTAGTGACAGCAGTTTCGATCTGTCGCTGGACCATGAAGAGTACGCCATCATTCTTCGTCGGCGGGACGACGTCACATTTCTTGCTCTGCCGCGGCATGGCACGGCGTTTGTCGGTCGGGGAGCGGTTCCGGCGGAAGATCAGTTGGCGCCGGCCGGTCTGGCACAGCGACTGATTTCCCCTGCGGCGGACATGAGCTTTGTGAGTCTTGCGTTGACGTTGCTGGGCAATGACAACATTGAAGAAACGTTAAAGTCCTTTGCCGGCATTGCGAAGCTGGAATTGACCTCAGCAACCGGCAAGTGGGTGACAGGCAACACGGAGCTCACGTTTCCTCAGGCGGGAACGGTTGAATTGAAATCGGGTGATGTGCAGGTGCAGTTGGTAACCACGGCAACTGTGGCGGCGGCTGAGGCTGCGGAATTGTCAGGTTACCGTGTGACCGAGCTGGACCGTGGAGAGCTGGAACGCACCTTTGTCCGCGGAATTCGGCGGGCCACGGAAATCCTCAAGCCCGGCCAGACACTCACCGAGCCCACAGAGAGTGCTCGTACGGCGGAACACGGGACACTGCAGTGGATTGACGGTCAGCGTGTGGTGACATTGTGGGGGACACCTGAGCAGATGGGAACAGCTCATGGTCAGTTGCTTCCGGAAGAGTCGCGTCGTTGTATTGAATCGGTGCTGTATTCCTTCGGGACGGCGAATGTGATTCGCACGGGGCGCTGGTTTCGGCAGGACCTTCAGGATGCCTACGCGCGGTTGTCGCCACATATTCCGGAACGTCACAAACAGGAAACAGAGGCGCTGGCGGTCGCACTTGGATACGAAGCTGAGACGCTGCAGGTCCTGAATGTTTTCCCCGAGCTGTTTCATTGTTCCGGGTTTGCGGTCTTCGGGTCAGCAACAAAGGATGGCAAGTTGTATCATGGCCGTGTGCTGGACTACATGACGACGATTGGGCTGCAGGATGCTGCGACGACGTTCGTTGTCCGACCGGCGGGGCACTTTGCCTTTGCGAACGTGGGCTATGCTGCGTTTATTGGCAGTGTCAGCGGTATGAATGCGGAAAAGATTTCGCTGGGAGAAATGGGTGGGCGCGGGGAAGGCCTGTGGGACGGAGCGCCCATGGCCACTCTGATGCGCCGGGCACTTGAGGAGTGTGACACGCTGGCGGAAGTGCAGGATCTGTGGAGAAACAGTCCGCGCACCTGTGAGTACTATTATGTGTTTGCGGACGGTGAAACGAATCAGGCGGTCGGTGTGGCTGCAACGCCGGAGTCGATTGAGTTTATTCAGGCGGGCGAGGGGCATGAGCGGTTGGGGGCAGGAATCCGTGATGCGGTTGTGCTGTCTGCCGGCAGTCGGCTGGAAGAGTTGCGTCGGCGAGTGACGGAGAAGCATGGCCAGATTGACACAGAGCTTGGTCAGTGGCTGATGAGTCGTCCGGTGGCGATGCAGTCCAACCTGCATAACGTGCTC
>JALQWE010000375.1:0-2288 GCA_023258825.1 Planctomycetaceae bacterium
CATGTGGCTGTTGAAACGTCTGCAGCGGGAGTTTTGCTGCAACGCACTGCCATGGCTGCCTCCGGCCAACGCAGAGCTGTCTCGTTTTATCAACGAAATTGTGCTCGGTGAGGAAAGCGACGAAAACGGCCGCGGCGGCTACACCAGTCATTTTCATTTGTACCGCGACGCGATGCTGGAGACCGGAACGTCAACGGAGCGGATTGATCGACTGATCAGCGCACTGTCGCAGGGTGTCAGCGTGCAGCAGGCATTGATCGACAGTGGTGCACCGCCGCACGTAGTTCGGTTTGTGATGAACACCTGGCAGATTGCCTCAACAGGAACCGCTGGCGATGTCGCCACCGCCTTCTGCTTCAGTCGTGAGGACATTATCCCGGAGATGTTCCAGCGCCTGCTGCAGACCTTTGAAGCCTCTGGTATGCAGGTGCCTGTGTTGAGCTACTACATTCGCCGGCATATTGAACTGGACGGCGATCATCACGGACCGCTGACGCGCCGCATGGTGAATTCTGTATGCCAGACGCCGGACGCCATTCGTTCGGCCATTGCTGCTGCCAGTGTCTCGATCCAGCGTCGCATTGAATTGTGGGACGGCGTTCTGGCTGCGTTGCCGAACTGACACCACAGGCCAGCCACGCTCTCTCCGGCCACGCTCTCTCCGGGAGGGCGAAGTTGCATCTGAGCCGCCAACAAACCTCGCGGCCTGGCAGGAGCCGCACCCTCGGATAACGAAACGGCCTTCAATCAGAAGATTGTCGCGTTTCGCTCCGCCGAAACGTGCGTCCAGCGTTTTCCAGCACACCGACGAGCGGACGAGTGTGCCCCCTCCGAGACGTCGGTCGTCGTTGAGGTTCACTTCGATGGTGTTCTGCTCGATTGGCTGACACCACACCGCTGGCCTTTGGGAAGACGACTCGCTGCCATCAGGCAGCATACGACCCCGATCTCCCATGTGAACATCGTTCCGCCATCCCGTCCGCGTCCCGCCGATAGCGAAATGCCAGGGAGCAGCGAACTTCCGCAGTGCTGGTGGAGCACGCCTCAGCCGACGCCGGACACATCAATAATTGCCTTCAGGACTCCGTTCTCAGGCTTCGTGAAGGACTCGAATTCGTCAATCACGCGATCAAAGGGTGTGCGATGAGTGACCCAGGGCGTGGTGTTGATGGTGCCTTCTTCAATCAGGCGAATGATGCGTGAGAAATCCGCGGGGAGCGCATTTCGGGAGGCCTTCAGAGTGATTTCCGGGCGATGCAGAGTGGGATGCGTGAACCCGATTTCCTCAGTCGTAATCCCCACGTACACGAGGGTACCGGTGTGGGCACAATAGCGGAAGGCTGTGGACATGGAATGTCGGTTGCCCGTCGCATCGGTGACCACGGCAAACAGATCCCCGGCAGTGATCTCTTTCAGCGTCTCCAGCTCATTGCCGTCGCCGCGGAACAGGACTGTGTTTTCAATGCCGTACGTCGCTCGCACAAAGTCCAGTCGGGACTGAACCATATCCATCACAGTGACCGTCGCACCTGTCAGTCGCGTGAATTCCAGAGTGGCGAGCCCGATAGGGCCGGCACCGATGATCAACGCGTGATCACCGGGCCCCGGATTTCCGCGATCATTCGCATGGCAACCAATGGCCAGAGTTTCCACCAGCGCTAACTGTTCGAAATTCAGTTGTGAGGACGCATGCAGCTTGTCGGCTCGGATCAGGAAACGTTCGCAGAGCCCACCATCAATCATCACGCCGATCACGTTCAGAGTCGTGCAGCAGTTTCCATTTCCACGACGGCATGCGTAGCAGGTGCCGCAATTCATGTAGGGTTCAACACTGCAACGATCGCCCGGTCGCACATTGGTGACCCCCTGACCAACGGCAATCACTTCAACGCCCAGTTCATGCCCGGGGATGCGTGGATAGCGAAAAAACGGGAATTTCCCGAGATAACCACTGAGGTCCGTTCCGCACACCCCCATACGATGAGTCTTCACGAGCACCTGACCCGGCCCCGGTGCTGCTGGTTCCTCAATATCCACATAGGCAAACTGGCGGGGCTGTTCGAGTCGGATAGCTTTCATGACGCAGCATTCAGTGAAGATCGCAGAAGGTTCGTCCGGGAAAACCGGGAGTCCCGGATTTCTGCAGAACTCTAAAGTTTCCCCACGCACCGTAAAAGACCGGACGCCGGCCTTTCCTGGAACTCCGGCAGAACCGACTTGCGGATGGACCGCCTCCTGCGGGAGCCCCCGCTGAGGACAGGTTTACGAACCACCGCCGACAAGCCCTT
>JALQWE010000375.1:2298-4505 GCA_023258825.1 Planctomycetaceae bacterium
GGCTGATCAGTGAGGGGTTCAGTAGCTGCTCCGTCCATGTTTTTCGAGACATCGCCAGATTATTCCAGGCCAGCTCAGCATAGGGCTCAAACGAATCACGCACTGACTGCAGAATTCCGCGACGGTGCACATCCAGTAACGCCTGCGAATAGTGCCCGAAAATGTTGCGGTTCACAATTTTTCCGGCGACAAATAATCCCGTCAGTGTTCCCTGAGTCGCTCCGCGAATACGTTCCACCGTTTGAATGGCGAGGGCGCCAGAGACCCCCAGCAGACTCACATTCTCACTCACCGCCAGCTCTTTCATGTCCTGCCAGAGGCGACGAATTTCACTTTCCGGAATCAACTGAGTAGGATCGATTTCCTGCAATGCCGCACGCGTCTGACTCAGGCTCTGTTTCAGTTCGTCCAGTGAGAGCGGCGGCAGGTCAAAGGTGCTGGCCGCGCGACTGCTGGCCTTGCGAACCGCTTCAAACACATCGTCCACCTGATGAATGGTGGAGCTGCTGTCGATCAGACCCTTGCTTTCCAGTTCCTCCGCCAGTTCCTTCAGGTAGACCTTGGTTCCGTAGGCGGCATCGCTGACGATGGCCAGAATCCAGAGTGGTGAAATGTGCAGCGTGGTCAGTCCAGTGATGTCGATGAAGTTGCTGATCGCTTTTTTTGCCACAAATCGGCCGGCGTCCGTTTCAGGAACGGCCAGGGCTGTTCCCGTCACATCTGCCGAAGCCGATGAAGGTGTCGGCAAAGAGTTCTGAGCGGCTGCGGACGACACATCCTCCGCCATAGACTTTCCCTCGGACTGAGGAATTGTCGCTACACTGGACAACAGAAAATTCAGCGAATTGCGAATGGCTACTTCATAGCTTTTCGAACTCTGAAAAGCCTGCGGCACGATGAATTCCGCCAGCTCCCTGGCCGTCCCGGCGGTCAATCCCACAGCGCTGCGCACCACACGCTCCGGCAGCGAAACACTGTACAGCAGACCGTCCAGAAAAACTCTCACTGGCGAGGAATCTGTCGATCCATCGCGACCTGCCGCCTCGCCGGGGCTACTGCCAGAGGAAGCAACATCACCGACACTGTTTGCTGTGCTGCGCTCTTTTGACATGGACGGTCACTTTCCATCGAGTTTCAGAACAGACAGAAGCCCGGCACTGAACGGTGCTCCCACGGTCGATACGGTCCGGGATCAAATCAATCATCAGGATCGAGATTGGCTTCCATCAACCAGTGCTCACAGTATGGCGAAATCCCGAAACTTCTGCATCGGCACAGATCCCTCGTTTTTCCGACCACCCTGACTCAACAGGGCAACACAGGTAATCCAGGTATTTCAGGAAACATAAAGACTGTAAACAAGCGGGTTTCCCCGTGGTGTTCATTTCTGGAAGCGGGAATTGGACGACAGTTTGCTGTGAAAACCTCAGGAGTTTTGCGGTGCGCTGTCGCGATGTGACTCTGGGCCGCGTAAGATAAATGCCCGAAACCGGAAATATCGGCAATCTGGAAACCCTGCGCCGATCACACAAATTGACCCTCGTTTTCGGAATGTATGTGGCAGTCGGGAAATGAGCGATACGTCAAGTTCTGGCGACGATACTGAATGGACGGAATCGACTGACTGCAGCGGTCTTGAGCGTATGGACAGAAGGAGAAATGGTGTGGGCAGCACCTCGACAATGTTAACCAGGCGAATCCCCCGGACAGCGGGAGTTCTGCTGCTGATGCTGAGTGTGCTGGCTGCTGTCGTGCTGCCGTCTGCAAGTCTGAAAGCTCGTCAGGATGAGCCCGAGGCAAATGGCGGGGCAGTGCAGTCTCTGCCGCGTCCAAAGGACATGAACGCAGAGAATCTGGATCAGCACAGCACAGACCTGCAGGCGAAAATCTCCACAATCTGGGATACCGCTCAATCGGTCGAAGCTCGTCAGCAGGCAATTTCCGACGTGCGTCCGCTGCTCGAGTCGCTGACAGGTGATGTGACCAAAGACGCCCTGCGGATTCGCCTTCAGCGGCGTGTGTCTCTGGTGGAAGCAGCCTTGAAAGCCGGCGCAGTGACCGATCTTCAGGCGTCAGCGACTGACCATCGTGCATAAAGCGGTTCCGGGTTCGGAAGCCCCAGAGTGGCGGAGTCCGCATCTTGTTGGCCGTCTCTTTTCCGCCATTCTGGACGATCCCGTCGCCGGTTCCAACATTGTGGAGGAGGA
>JALQWE010000376.1 GCA_023258825.1 Planctomycetaceae bacterium
AAAGCCATCGCTCCACCGGCGTGCTCTTCTTCCACTAACCCCGCCAGATTGGCGGCGTAACTCAGCTGCGTCTTAACTTCCTTCTTGCAGTAGCCGAAGTAGTTGTCCGCGATCAGCGTGACAATCACGCCCTCCTCGTTACGGCATGTCAGCTTGAAGGGCTGCCCCTCGTTGTATTTCTCGTCCTCGGCTTTCCAGCACATCCCATCCTGCCGCTGCCGCTCTGTCGCCTCGTCGTAATGCGGCAGCCCCACATCCTTCTTGGTGATGTCCACCAGATGCGGCGCCAAAATCACACACCCCGTGTGGCCACTCCAGTGATGCACGTCCAGCGCAGCATCATTCCCGGGCAGAAACGGATCGCCGGCATTTCCGAAAATCGATTCGACAAAGTCGAGATTGCTGACAAGAGCCCCCGGTGCGAAGAAGCGGATTTCCATCGACTGCTCGCTGCAGAACCCGGCCACTTCCGGACATAACACCGGCCGAATCAACAACGAGACAAACGCTTTCGCCGGAACAGATTCCTGCGAGGAAAACGGTAGTTCCAGCAGAGACTCAGGGGGATTCATCGCGTGCCGGAATAACGCGGCAAACGTAATCCGGGGCACCGACTTCTTGTCACGCGGTACCGGCAGGCCACCCTCCGTCACATGGAATGTGCCCTCTGTCGTCCGACGGTCATTCGCCGGATTGTGCAACACTCCATTGCGAACCCGATACGAAGATCCAAAGCGATTTGAGTATTCGCTGGCATTGTGCGGCAGCGACAACTCCCGCGCAATCCCGTGCCGATCCAGAATCACCGTCAGGTCTGGCAACCGCAGGGCACTGCAACCCCGAATCCGGTCGAAGTAGCGTCGCAGAAACGCTTCGATTCGTGCGTCCGCGGGACAGTGAATTGAGTCCAGTCGTTTCAGCCGATGGTGGTAGGTGCTGAGCAATCGCGGGGCACCCAGACGGTCGTGGTCCTCGAAAACCGTCGGCACCGGCAGTCCATTCGCCAGCAATTTCAGCACTATGTATCGCACCAGACTGCTGCGACTCTCTGCCTGCTGCTCTGCCGTCTGATGTGCCACAAAACCCACAGATTCTTCCAGATCCTGCGTCAACACAATGTGCCCCCTGATTCTGACTTCAGTGAAGTAGATCCGCTCCCGGTACCCACCCAACCAGTCCGGTATTCCCAGTCGATTCGGCCCCCTCGGAGAACAGAAACGCACTCCTGAATTGCCAGTTGCGCGCTGTTCTCCCCGAGCCGATGTTCTTTGCAAACCTTCGGACCGTTCTTGTCAGGAAACCCTGCGTGAGCTCTCTCGGAGGCCTGTGGGAGCCGTCCGAGAGAACCTGATAAACACCCGTCTTCGCTCAACCTTCGTCGGTCACACAGCCCTCAGAAGCTGATTTCACCAGCCGAATGTACTTGGCCAGCGTTCCTCGGACTGCCTTAAACGGAGGTGACTTGAAGGCGGCCTTTCGAGCTGCCAACTCCGCCGCTGTCAGATCGACATTGATCTCGTTCTTCTCGGCATCAATCGTGATCCGATCCCCGTCCTGCAGCAGGGCAATGACACCGCCAACCTGCGCTTCAGGAGTGATATGACCGACAATGAACCCATGCGATCCGCCGCTGAACCGACCGTCCGTCAGCAACGCCACATCAGATCCCAGCCCGGCCCCCATGATCGCCGATGTCGGAGTCAGCATTTCCGGCATCCCCGGTCCCCCCTGAGGCCCCTCGTAACGAATCACAACCACGTCGCCCTTCTGAATCCGTCCCTGCTCCAATCCCTGCAGCATCAGTTCTTCAGAATCAAAACAACGCGCCGGTCCCGTAAACACCAGACCCTCTTTGCCAGTGATCTTCGCCACCGCACCGTCCGGACACACGTTGCCACGCATGATCCGAATGTGCCCGGAAGACTTAATCGGCTTCTCGATCGGCTGAATGATCGTCTGACCACTCTTCAACCCCGGCAGTGCCGCAAGATTTTCTGCCAGCGTCTTTCCGGTGACCGTCAGACAGCTGCCGTCAATCAGCCCCTTCTCCAGCAGATACTTCAGGACCGCAGGAGTCCCGCCGATTGTGTGCAGGTCTTCCATCACCCATTTGCCGCTGGGCTTCAGATCCGCAATGTACGGAATCCGATCACTCACCGACTGGAAATCATCAATGGTCAGCGCAACACCGGCCGCGCGAGCCATCGCGATGAGGTGCAGAACCGCGTTGGTCGACCCGCCCGTGGCCATAATCAGAACCATCGCGTTTTCAAAGGCCGCACGCGTCATGATGTCTCGCGGCTTGATGTCCCGCTCCAGCAGAAGACGAATCGCCGCTCCCGCCTGAAAACACTCTTCCAGTTTCCCGGGATCCTCCGCAGGAATCGACGAACTGTACGGCAGTGTCATGCCCATGGCTTCAATGGCCGACGCCATCGTGTTGGCCGTATACATTCCCCCGCAGGCACCGGCCCCGGGACAACTGCGACGCACAATCGCCGCACGCTCGTCCTCAGAAATCCGCCGCCCAAGATACTCGCCGTAAGACTGAAACGCTGACACAATGTCCAGCTTCTCACCCTTCAATCCACAGCCCGGCTTGATCGTCCCACCATAAATCATCAGCGAAGGACGATTCAGTCGCGCCATCGCCATCAGACACCCCGGCATGTTCTTGTCACAACCGGGCAGGGAAATGTTGGCGTCGTACCACTGAGCCGACATGACGGTTTCAATCGAATCCGCAATCAGGTCGCGCGACTGCAGGGAATAGGACATACCGTCCGTACCCATCGAAATGCCGTCGCTGACACCAATTGTGTTGAATCGCATACCCACCATGCCCGCCGCCTGAACACCCTCGCGCACTTTTGCGGCAAGGTCCATCAGGTGCATGTTGCACGGATTACCCTCGTACCACACACTTGAAATCCCCACCTGCGCCTTGTTCATGTCGTCTGAAGACATGCCCGTGGCG
Organism: Planctomycetaceae bacterium; assembly: GCA_023258825.1. Classification (GTDB taxonomy): domain Bacteria; phylum Planctomycetota; class Planctomycetia; order Planctomycetales; family Planctomycetaceae; genus SXXK01. Next base: position 2,978 of record JALQWE010000376.1, read on the forward strand.
TAAAGCATCGCCTGTGAGGCTCCCTGAGATGCGGGCTGAGTGATTCGGCTGCTGTATTTATTCAATTGAGTCATGGGTCGGCCATTGATGGGGGGAAACAGTGAAAGGCAGAACAATACCAGCGCCGCCGCGGCATGCAAGGACGAGCCATCCCGAGGCCCTCGCGTTTCCCGGGAACTCGCCTGACAGACGTGTTGCCTCCAATCTCCCTCCCCGCCGGCCCTCCTGCAGTTTTCAGTCCGGAATCGCACGATCCCTGTGATTTTGTTGACGAATCAGGCACCTCGACGAAAAAACAGCTCGCCGGAACACCCGCTGCATTCAACCGGATCCGCTCCCGTCCCTATGCACTTTCCATGCCCCCCCACTCGCAAGACCCATCGGGTGTGAACTCTGTCACGCCGCCCCCAAAACTCACCTCGTCGCAAACAGTTTGCAGGCCATGAACGCGTTTTCGCTGGATTTCTTCCTTGCTTTCGACATACTGACAGCCGCGTTCTGAACAGATGTTTCCCTGTCAGGAAGATCAGGACGCACGCGGTTCGGGCTCCAGCCACCGCCAAACGCAGTCAGTCTTTGCCGACACTGTGGCGCCCAGTGCCGGTCACACTTGTCGTTACACGGCGATACCGCCTGTCTGATCCTGTATCGTCCAACCGTTCACCAGCTGCACCTATTTACACCACACGATCCGCAACGCTCAGATCCGCGAAATACCTTATCCCAAAGGCCCTGTCATGTCCGTTCCCGTCGGAGCAACTCAGCAACCACACCATGATGTCACCATCCTGCAGATCCAGGAAGAGTTCTCCAGTCTGTTCGAAAATCTGCTGGATGATGCCGGCCTGACTCTGACACTCGTGAATTCTCTGACCACACCCAAACTCGTGATCGATCTCCGTCACGTTCGCTTCATCGGTTCCGCGTTTCTCGGTCGCTGCATCCTCCTGCAGAAGACACTGACGGCCCGCACCGGTGGACAACTGGCCCTCTGCAATATGAACTCATTCACCCGAACTGCGCTTTCACTCGCAGCCCTCGATAAAGTCATTCCCGTCTTTGATTCTGCAGAACTCGCCATCCAGGCCCTGCAGTAGCCATCTCAAACCGACAGACCGCCCCGTATACATCCCAGGACGCGCCTGGATTGGTGAAACGGTGTGCAACCCTGGAATAGTCGCGTTTCGCTCCGACGAAACGATCACTGTAGATTTTGCCCCGCGAATTCAGAGAACCAGCGTCTCTCGAAATTCAACTAAAAACCACTCCGATTCTCCCGACTGCCGCCGTCACCCCAGGACACGCCTCTCACGCCTTGCCACCAGCCCCCGCCTGAATCCGGCGAACTCACCGGGCATCACGCCCATGCCAGTTGCTCACTCCGCCACGGCCAGCAGGTAGCAGCCTGCGGCGAAACTTCCCCTCGTCCCGCCGTGACGGGACGGGACAGGGCAGGGCACCCGCTGCTTCCAATCGACAGGCACAAAA
>JALQWE010000377.1 GCA_023258825.1 Planctomycetaceae bacterium
CCGATCTGTCGCAGCAGAGCATCGAACTTCTTCAGCAGAGTTTTCAGCCATTCGAATCAACTGTCAAAACACGTTCGGACTCAGACTTCTTCTACGTCGAATCCAATGGCGTGCCTGATCATCCAATGATGGTGGGCATCACAGCGTGGCAGCAGCAGGTTCCGATTCCACAGAAATACACGGGGGCCAACGCCTGGAGAATCCCCTTGAAACCTGTTCCGGCGAAGAACCCGATGTCGGCCAAAGACAATTTCTTTCGGGGCGCGATCGCCATCGCAGTCAATGGGGTACCAATCTTCAATCCCATCAAGAATGATGGACGCACAGATACTCTGCTGGCCGGAGAACTGGATGAATATGGTGGCCACTGCGGTCGGGCTGATGATTATCATTACCACATTGCACCGACGCATCTTCAAAAGCAGACGGGGACTCAGCAGCCGATCGCCTGGGCTCTCGATGGTTATCCGATCTACGGGTATCAGGATGAAAAATCACCGGACTATGCGCCGCTGGATGCTTTGAATGGACATCGTGGGCCGGATGGTGCCTACCATTACCATGCAACAAAGCAGTATCCCTATCTGAATGGAGGATTTTTTGGCGAGGTCGTGGAACGTGACGGGCAGGTGGATCCACAACCGCGTGCCGAATCACCCAGACCGGCTCTGCCACCTTTGCGAGGAGCAAAGATCACGGCGTTTCGCGAAACCGCCAGGGGAAGTTACGAGCTGACCTACCAGATCAATGGAAAGCCCGGGACTGTCAACTACACCATCGCAGAAAACGGGACGCTCAGCATGACGTTTCAGAGTCCCGATGGGACTCGGACGAGTGAAGAATACACGGCGCGCCCACGCGGTGGACGACCGGGCGGTGGGGGAGGTGGTGGCCCGCAGAATAAGCGACCGCCTGGTGACAATCCGCCTCCACGTGATGGCAAGCGTCCTCCGGGAAATGGCCCCGGGCCGTCCCGGGATGGTCAGGGACCTCCGCCAGCCGGTCAACGGCCACCACGAGAAGGGCAGGGACCTCCGCGGGAGGGAAATCGCCCCCCTCGAAATGAGGGTCCTCAGGCCGCATCGGCAAAACCACACCCTCGCATTGGCAACATGGAACTGACCAGCACCTCGATTGGAAAAGACGGCTTGTTGACTGTCGACTGCACCTGTGACGGGAAGAGTCAGTCTCCCGCAGTTGCCTGGAAGAAGCTTCCGGAAGGAACAAAGAGCATTGCTGTCAGTCTGTGGCACACGGCCCCGGACCAGGAAAAGTCTTACTGGGTTGTCTACAACGTTCCGGCCACCGTGACCGAACTGGCCCAGAATGTTCGTGGCATCGGCAAGGTCGGCTGGAATGATCGACGGAAGGCCGAATATGACCCGATGTGTTCTCGAGGTCCGGGCCGGAAGACCTATCACATCACCGTCTTTGCCCTTTCAAAAGAGCTCACTCTGACCCCGCAGGAAGCCACCCGCGCCGGGCTGCTGAAGGCCATCGAAGGCAGTGTGCTGGCCGAAACGACGCTCGATTTTGATTACGAACGTCAGTAGTTATCGACACGGTCGGACGCTTCAGGCACCGACGCCTTGTTTTGCGGCAGCGAGTTTCCTGCTGCCACCCGTAATCATTGATTGTAACCTCTGTCTGGAACTGGCTGATCGATGAGCTTCTGGAAATTCATACTGCCGCTGCTGGTGCTGACACTCCTGACACAGGATGCACAGGCGGGTGCTCCACCGAATGTGATCCTGATTCTGATGGACGACATGGGATGGCGTGACGTCGGCTTCATGGGGAATGAGTTTGTCGAAACTCCCAATCTGGACCAACTGGCCTCCAGGGGCCTGGTTTTCACCAACGCCTATGCCAGCGCCCCCAACTGTGCGCCCACAAGAGCCTGTCTGATGTCTGGCCAGTACACACCACGGCATGGCATCTACACAGTCGTAGACCCTCGTCAGCTTCCGGGATCACCGTCGCACAAGCTGATGGCTGCAGAAAGCAGATCTGAACTGGACACATCCGTCGTAACCGTTGCCGAAGCCCTGAAGTCCGGCGGCTACTCCACCGCCTTTTTCGGAATGTGGAACCTTGGACGCGGGCGGACGGGCCCAATGACTCCGGGTGGCCAGGGTTTTGACAAAGTCGTGTTCCCGGAGAACCTCGGGTTCGGCAGGAATGAATACTTCGACTCAGAAGGAAATTATCTGAGTGATCGGCTGACGGACGCATTGCTGGAGTTCGTGGAAGATCACCGCGACCGGCCATTCTTCGCCTATCTGCCGGACCATGCCGTCCACGCGCCGTACAACCCGAAGCCGGACTTGCTGAAGAAGTACGAACAGAAACTGGCGCAGAGCACAGATCGTCGCAACAATGCAGCAGCCGCCGCAACGGTCGAAGCCGTGGACCAGAATGTCGGACGCATCATGACGCGATTGAAAGAACTGCAGCTGCTTGAAAACACCGTGGTCATCTTCACCTCAGATAACGGCGGAACCAACCAATTTACGCCGCCGCTGAATGGCGGCAAGGGTCAGTTGTACGAAGGTGGCATCAGGATTCCTCTGGTCGTTTCATGGCCGGGCCTGAAAAATTCTGGTCGAGTCAGCGATGTTCCGGTGACCAGTGTGGACTGGTATCCCACGCTGCTGGAACTGGCCGGCCTCAAAACGCCTGCGGATCATCTGCTGGACGGTATCAGCCTGGCACCGGCGTTTCGTGATGAGCAGCTGCCGGATCGCGAGTTTATGTTCTGGCACTTTCCGTGTTACGTCGGTCGCTCCACGCCATCCAGTGCCGTGCGTGCCGGAGACTGGAAGCTGATTGAGTTCTTCGAGGACGGCGGATCCATTGAATTGTACAACCTGAAAGACGACCCATCTGAGGAACGCGATCTGTCACGGACGAATCCCGAGAAGGCAGCGCAACTCCGGGACGTTCTGAAAAACTGGCAGCGGGAAACTGGTGCAGCACTTCCCCCGGGACCGAACCCTGCCTTCGATCCAAAGGCCGAACGACAACGCGGTCCTAATCCCGGTGAAGGACAGCCAAAGGGTGGCGGCGGTGGAGGTGGAGGCGGGATGAAAGGTGGCGGCCAGAAAAAAGGACAGAAGGGGCGCGGGGGACGACCGGCCGTCGAGTGATCGGATGTCCGCAAAACGCGCTGGGCCACATCAGCGCTCGAGACTCTGAAATCCATAACCAGCGACACGCTCCCACGTGACGTCTCCACATCGTATGCGCCTCCCCGATTCATTCAGGCCTGTATTTTCCAGACGATCTCCCTACACTGCCCGAGGATGTTTTCGGGGCCGAAGGCAGTGTGGCTCAACCCATACTGTTTCCTGCCCCATGGATTTCAGATGGGTGTGTGCTGCACGGGAAGAGTGGCTCGAATGGACAGAATGCCGGTCGGTCGAATTCTGCTGCTTGCAGGAATACTGATTGTTTCCTGCGGGTTAACGCCCTGTCTTGCAGCGGTTCTGCCACAGGACGCCGACAAGGCCGCTGTTTCGACACCTTCGCCTCAACCAGCCGAACCGCCGTCGGCAGGCAGCACAACCGACATAACTCTGACCGAACTGAAGCAGGTTGGTCGACAGCGTTCGGCCTATCGACGACAGCAGCTGCTGCGGGAAGAGCTCGTCGAATCTCTGCAGCCGGACATTCAGGGATTTCAGGCGAGTATCCAGCCGATTCTGACGAAGGCCTGTGTTTCATGTCACGGGCCGGAAACGCGTGAAGGCAACATTCGTATCGACACCCTGAACCCGGACCTTGTGCATGGCAGCGATGCCAGCTGGTGGCTGGAAGTCGTGGCTGTTCTCAGCAATGGCGAAATGCCGCCGGCTGGTGAAGGTGACTTGTCTGAGCAGGATCGCAGTCGCGTCGTGGACTGGCTGTCGTCAGAGATTCAGCGGGCTTCAGCCATTCGTCGCTCTGAGCAGGGGCATTCCTCGTTTCGACGCATGACACGGTATGAGTACAACCACGCGCTGCAGGACCTCCTTGGGCTGCCCTGGAACTTTGCCGGTGATCTGCCGCCCGAGTCCGCCTCGGAAGATGGTTTTCACAACAGTTCTGAAATGCTGCATATGTCGGCGACTCAGTTTGCCACCTATCGCGATCTGGGACTGGCTGCGTTGAAAAAGGCCACGGTCGAAGGCGACCGGCCGCCACAGCTGCACTGGAGCGTCTCCATGCGTTCGGCATCGGCGGCCTTGTGGCAGAAACAGAACGACGAACTGGAGCAGATTCGACAGCAACTGCAAAACAATCCGGACGTGCAGCAGCAGGAACTTCTCAATCGAATTCAGGCTTTTCAAAACGTTCCGGGTGGGACCCATTACCGCGATCTGGTCACCGGACGCATGGCCTCGGCTGCCTGGGATTACGGCGGAGCAAAATACGCATGGGCTCCACAACTGGAGGCAGCGCCCGCTCCCGGACCAGGTGATG
>JALQWE010000378.1 GCA_023258825.1 Planctomycetaceae bacterium
GAATCAGAATTCGCTGAGTGGCACAGGTCTGATTGAATCGCGGGATGCGGTCGTCTGGTACCTGGGATTTGCGTTCATTTTTATTGTGGCGGGTACGATTGTCTGTATTCGTCGTTTGAGTCATTCGTTGCTGGATCAATCCCGTTCGCAGGGCTACATCACGGACGACCAGGACGGCTGGATTCAGGCCAGTCGTCGAGTTCTGTATCTGGTGGACCCGCAGCGGCGTTCCAAGGGGATTCCTCCACTGATCAACCCGGTAATGGTGAAGGAGTTCCAGTGTCGGCAGTTTGGTCGGATGCATTGGTTGCTGCGACTGGTGGCTGGTTGTGCGGTGTTGTCGCTGCTGTTGACACTGGCTTCAGCCCGGGGCACAGAGTCGCGTGGTGTGGAGTACACGGGGGCACTGATCATTGTGCTTCAGGTGTCACTGATTGTGCTGTTAACACCGGGACTGGCAGCGGGAATGATTGCTGGTGAGATCGAGGGCGGGAGCTGGAATCTGCTGCGTGCGACACCGCTCGGTCCGGCGCGGATTCTGTTTGGGAAGCTGATCAGCGTCCTGCTGACTCTGGCGTTGCTGTTGTGCGCGACCTTGCCGGGGTATGCGGTGATCATGCTGATCAAACCGATTCTGCAGCCACAGGTGATGCAGGTGCTGGGTTGTCTGGTGGCATCGGCCATGCTGGCGATGTTGATCAGTGCGGCGGTCAGCAGCTTGTTTCGTTCGACAGCCATTGCGACGACCGTGGCGTACGGGGCGTTGATTGCACTGTTTGGCGGGACGATGCTGATCTGGGTGAATCGGGACGCACCATTTGGGAATACGATGGTCGAGAACACTCTGCGACTGAACCCGATGGCTGCGGCATTGAACGCGATGCAGGCGGAGGGATTCACCTCGTACAATCTGATTCCCAGTGCGTGGTGGATTGCGGGAGTGTCTTCGGGACTGCTGTTGGTGTTGCTGTTTGTGCAGACACTGCGGCTGACTCGCCCCGACTAGTCGCGTGTCCCTGGATTGTCGCGGGATTCTGCAGCGGTGTGTTGGCAGGAGGCTTCTGCTGGAAGAAGCTGCGCCAGTTTACGGCTTGACTTCTGCTGAATTTCAGATGCAGGTGGGCTGTGCGGAAACAGAATTCCGGTGGAGTGTACTGATCCGTTGACGCGTCCGGGACTGAAAGCGGGCGCATGATCGCCGGTGCTGCATTGGTGGCTGACGCGGAACCTGTGTGTGTCAGCGGGGTTGTGAAGTAGTTTTTTTGCTGGTGTCTGGTGTTCTGATGTCTGAGATTCAAGCAGCTCCGGTGGGTGTATGTCCGGACGATTCGATCGTCAACATTTCATGTTACAAGTTTGTGCGATTTCAGGACCTGCAGCAGCGGCGGGACAGCATACGTGACAAGGCTGCGGAGCTGGGGTTGAAAGGCACGGTGTTACTGAGTCACGAGGGGATCAACCTGTTTGTGGCCGGTGTGCGCAGTGCCATTGGGGCGTTTGTGGATTTTCTGCGGGAGGATCCGGGGCTTGCGGATCTGCAGCCGAAGGAGAGTGTCAGCGAGTATCAGCCGTTCAATCGGATGCTGGTCAAGGTGAAGCGTGAGATCATTTCGTTTGGTGTTGACGCGGTTGTGCCTGAGCAGAAGACGTCACCCAAACTGCCGGCGAAAGAGCTGAAGCGCTGGCTGGACGAGGGGCGAGCGCTGCACCTGCTGGACACGCGCAACGACTATGAAGTGGAGATTGGCACCTTTCAGAACGCCATTCGGCTGGATATCGATCATTTTCGCGAGTTTCCGGACGCGGTAGCGCGGTTGCCGGAGTCGATGAAGGACGAGCCGATTGTGATGTTCTGTACGGGCGGGATTCGCTGTGAAAAGGCGGGACCGTACATGGAGCTGGCGGGCTTTCGGAATGTGTACCAGCTGGACGGAGGCATTCTGAAGTATTTTGAAGAGGTGGGTGGCGACCACTGGAATGGGGAATGTTTTGTGTTTGATCAGCGCGTGGCCGTGGACCCGGCGCTGCAGGAAACCAGGACGACTCAGTGTTACATCTGTCAGGCAGTGGTGACGGCGGAAGCACAGCAGCTGCCGGAATACGTGCCGGGAAAATCGTGTCCGGCGTGTTTTCGCAGTGCTGCGGAAACGCAGGAGCAACTGCTGGCGCGTCGAGCGCAGCAGATTGCCGCGGCCACCAGGCCACTGCCGGGAAGTGAACCGGCATTGAATCGTCGGCCCCTGAACGTCCCGGGGCGCTGTTCTGGCATGACCTTGCTGGACTTTCTGTCGGAACTCCATCCTCAGATTGCCAGGGAAGAGTGGAGTCGTCGGATCCGGGACTGCGTGATCGTTCCAGCTCAGCCATCGCGTCGCCGGCGTCGACCGGGGCGACAGGTGGAAGAGTCGTTGCCGCTTTCGGAGGAGCGGATTGTTCGGGAGGGCGAGCGGTTTGATCAGCTGGAGGAGCAGTCGATAGAGCCGGACGTTTCGGGTGACGTGACGATTCTGTATGAAGACGACGATCTGGTGGTCCTGAACAAGCCGGCTCCTTTGCCCGTGCATGCGTCAGGTCGATTTCATCGCAACACACTGCGGCACATTCTGAATCAGGTGTATTTTCCGCAGCGACCTCACATCGTGCATCGACTCGACGCCAACACCTCGGGAATTCTGGTGTTGTGCATGCGAAAGCGAGTGGCACACATGATTTCAAAGCAGTTCGAAAACCGCACGGTCGCCAAGACCTATCTCGCCCGTGTGCATGGGCATCCGACTGTGGATGAATTGCGGTGCGAAATGTCGCTGGGGCGTGAGCCGGAGGCTGGTGGCATTCGGCTTCCGGAGGCTGACGGTGACCCGGCTATGACGAGTGTGCGGGTGCTGGAGCGTCTGTTGGACGGGACGGCTCTGGTGGAGGTGATTCCGGAGACGGGACGTACGAATCAGATCCGGATTCACTTGTGGGCGCTGGGGCATCCGATTGTTGGCGATCCGGCGTATCTGCCGGGTGGGCAGTTGGGGAGCAATCGCACACTGGGGCTGGGCGAACCGGCGATGTGTCTGCATGCGAGTTCAATTTGTTTCCAGGACGCCGCCGGGGCAAGGCGTTGTTATGAAGCCCCTGCGCCGTCCTGGGCGTGAGCAACTGTGGTGGAGGAGCGGGCACGAGGACTGTGAGAGTCCACTGACCCTGCGTTGACCTTGAAGTTCGGCGTGTGCCGGTTTTTGAAAGGAGCGGGGGCGGAAATGAGATGGATCGCAGAGGATCCCTGGCCGGGGATCATTTTACTGGCGGGTGTTGCCGGACTGTTTCTGATCCTGCGTGTCAGGGCCTCACGATGGATTGTTCCGGTGTGTCTGGGACTTGCCGGCGGATTGTATCTGCTTGAACAATCGATTGTGACGGCATCGGAGCAGATTCAGGAGGGGTTGGAGTCGCTGCGACTGGGGTTTGTGAATGAATCGCAGGAAGAGATCAATCGCTGGATTTCGGACGGCTCGCCTGAGTTGCGACAGTTGGCCTCGGACGGGTTGAAGCTGGTTAAGGTGTCGCGTGGATTTCACGTGCAGAACGTGCAGGTGCGGCTGGAGGAGGGAGAACAGCGTGCGGTTGTGGAACTGAGGGGAAATGGCATCGTGACGATTCGTCAGAGTGACACACCTCAGCATGCGTCCACGCGATGGAGGACCACTTGGGAGTTGGAATCGGGCCGATGGCAGCTTGTGGAATTACGGCGTCTTAACCCGGTAACGGGCGACGAGATCGGGGCCTTGTCGGTGCAGTGAGTCTGTTGGCTGCGAGGTGGCGATGAGAGGGAAGAAAAGCCGTCAACGGCAGGATATGAAATGGGTTTTCTGGTGGTTTGGGGGATTTGTGTTGTGTTTGTTGTAATGGGGCTTTGGAACGCAGAGAACGAAGTTGTGAGATCCGGTTGACTGGGGATGGAAGAAAAGCTGCCGAATCTGATGAAGTGCTTTTCATTCGGGCGAAAACGGGTAGACTTGGAGGAATGGCGATCGTGCCAGGTGCAGATTGTGTGTTTTGCGCAGAATTCCTCAAAAAGGGGCTCGCAAAATCACTGAAATTCCCCGGAATTACGGGGAATTGGTTTGGGCAATCTGCGGCGGATGGCAACGATAGCAGATATCCGGCGTGGAAATTGATTGTACGGGTACCCAGGCAAATCGTTCACGAAAGGCTCCCCATGCGTTCTTCCCGGTTTCGTTTTCGCGAGCTGACACTGGCAGCGGCCGTTGCGCTGGCTGGCAGCACCGCAGTGGCTCAGGATGGTGGACCGCCGCCGGAGTATCCACCGGTTGCCAAGGTCCTGGAAGGTTTTGAGAAGGTCGTCACGAAGGCCAACATCAACCCGATGTACACCTTGTACACTCGGGCGAAGGATGGCCAGATGTACGCTGAGTTGCCGCGTGACTTCCAGATGCGGAAGTATT
>JALQWE010000379.1 GCA_023258825.1 Planctomycetaceae bacterium
CTCCTCGGCAGTCACGCCTTCCGGCAGTCCTTCCACCCGCACACGAATCTCACCATCAAATCCGTCCTGCCGCCACACCACAAGGTGGATCACATCCCTGCCACCCCGACGGAGCAGAAAGCCGCCGTTGGAATGGTGAGGCACGGCGGCAATCCGGAAGTCCGGTCGCGGCGCACGAATCGCCAGCCGATACAGCAAACCTGCCTGTGTCCGCCCGGCACTGCCGCCATCCCGCACCAGCAACCGATAGACGCCGTCCGCGGGAACCCGGAACAAGACGGTGGGATCCCCGGATCGCTCGTCAAATTCAAATCGGTCGGTCCGATTGTTGCCGACATTGAGGGCTGGCAGATCCTCCATAAACAGGACATCCGTGACTTTCTCGGTTCCGTCCTGTTGGGGCACAACCTGCTGAATCAGCAGTGACGGATCCGTTCGCAGGCCCAGTCGCTGGGAAATCACGTCGATCGCCCACAACTCGTCCTTTTTTGCCTCGAAGCTGTACCAGTCGGCATCCCTTTGCGGATAAAACTGTCCCATGACCTCACAGGGCACCGTGAGTTTCTGCGCCTGAGCGGCCGTGTCATTGGCCGATTCCTGGACCGGAGGTGCCGTGGCGGCTGTGATCAGCACGGTGCCTGTGCCCGGCAGACTGCCCGGCAGCTGATATTCGATGCCATCCAGCCCGGCCTGGTGAGCTTCAATCGGAACGCTGGTCAGCAGGGGACCGCTGAGATCCTGCGGCAGCGTGACCGTGATTGGCAATTGCTGCAGCGGTTCTCCGTCGGCAGTCAGAGCGGAAGGCTGTCCACCGGGCAGATTTCGTCCGTAAATCATGTACTGCGCAGTGCTTCCCGGAACTCCGGCCGGAGGAATCACAAAGTCCGCCCGCGGTGCCGAAGCAATCAGCAACCGGTACGTGTACTCTTCACCCTGAGCGAAGATGGCGTCATGAACTTTGACAAACAGCCAGCCGTCAGCAGCCGGAGTCACCAGCGCCATGGATTCGCCCGCGGGCCCCAGTCGCGACTCACCCACCACGACGCCATCTTCCCGATACACTGTGATGATCGGATCCATGCGGGAATCGATCTGCCGACACAACGTGGTCAGCAACAGACTCTGACCCGCTCGCCCCTGCAGTCGATACCAGTCCACGTCAGGGCCGCCCAGCGATTGCCCGTTGATCATCACCGGAATGGTCACTTCCTGAGCCGCATTTTTTCGAACCCCTTCGACCTCCATCCATGCGGGCACGTCATTTCCGCCGTTGGGTTCCAGTTCACTGAATTCCGGTGTCGTGCCGACGGTGAACAGTCGACGGTTGGAAATGCCATATTTCCCCCGGCAGCGAACTTCGTAGGTCCCGGATGGAACATCCGCAGCGACGGTCACCGTGAACACTCGCTCCACCGGTTGCGGACCGTCGTCAAACGGAGTCGGCTCGGCCAGCTTGCGGTTGCTGGTGATGCCGGGATGATTAAACAGCAGCTGATCGACATCATCGAGGTCCTCACCACTGATCGTCAGATCCACGGACGTCCCGGGAGTCGTGCCGCCGGGAAAAATGCCGCCCAGTCGCGTGGCGGGCAGTTGCCCCATGGCACATGCGGGCACAGCCAGGACCGCGCACAGCCCCAGCAACAGCCGGGCATACGAGAAGCGTCCAAACGCTGTCAGTTGCTGCCCCCGATCCGGCGAGCCGTCCGACGAACCACCAGCGGCCACTGCCAATCTGCAACATTCACGGACAATACGGGGGGGAATCTTCATCGCTGATCCTTCACACGGGGCGAAAGGACTCTGTGGGAGGAAACACGGAACGCGGTCCGCTGATTTTCTGCTTTTCTTCACCCATTTGCAATCCGCATGGCCGAAAACGAACAAGTCCCACCGCCGGTGACTCAGCCCGGATGCCATCACGAAACAGGCCTGAATTCGCTGCAATCGATATTCACGATGGCCAGCGTTTTCGGTCAAATCGCTTCCTGCTAAACTGTCACAGGATGCTCTGGAATTCCGCTCGGGAGCGGAAAATTTTTCAACGGTTTCTGTGGTCGGATCCTGCTTCCAAAAGCAGTGTCGGACATGGCCCAGGTTTGATGTTTAGTGTGCACTGCGGATGGCGAAATCGGCGTGTGGAGTCTTTGAATGATGCGGAATGGAAGCCTGAGACGCCGTGGATTTACGCTGATTGAATTGCTCGTGGTGATCGCCATCATCGCGATCCTGGTGGCGTTGCTGTTACCCGCTGTTCAGCAGGCCCGCGAAGCTGCCCGGCGAACGCAGTGCAAAAATCAGTTGCGACAGCTGGCCCTTGCGATTCATAACTATGAAGGCACGCATGGCTGCTTTCCACCGGGACAAGTCCGCATGCCGTCCACGCTGCAGCCACGTGTCCGCGGCTGGTCCATGTTCGTGCAGCTGCTGCCTGCTCTGGAACAGACCAGTCTGTACAACCAGTGGAACTTCACCGATCCGATGGTCAACGAATCCAACGGCAATACGGCCGTTGTACTGCCCATGTTTCTGTGTCCGTCGGCCACGATCAAAACCAATCCGTGGACGCGTCCGAACGGTTCGCGTTACGCGATTGGCAGCTATGTCGGCAACGGAGGAACGCAATCGCACCCGCCGACGGCCATTTCCGGGGATGGAATTTTTGCAGGAACCGGTCCGGCACTGGTGTCTCCGGCTTCCGTACAGCACGGTGTCGTTCGTCTGCGGGATGTCACCGATGGAACCAGCAACACGCTGCTGCTGGGGGAACGCAATCCGGTCGATCTGAACTTTGATAGTTTCGTGGCGGCCAGCTACACCTCAGCGCCCATCGGCAGTTACGGTTTCTGGGCCGCCACCAACGGACAACATGGGCTGACCGACCTGACACTCAGCAGTTTGGCCCCGATCAATTATCGGATGCCGTTTAACTTCGCCGGTCGCCCCGGCAGTATTGGCAGTGCGGCGTCCTTTGATACGGCAGTCGAAACAGTTCGACGACTGAATAGTTTTGGCAGTCAGCACACCGGGGGAGCACAGTTCGCCCTGGTTGACGGCAGTGTGCGTTTTCTCAGCGACAGTCTGGACGGGGCTGTTTTCCGAGGACTCTCGACACGCGGTGGCGGTGAGATCACTGGTGATTTCTGATCCCTCGCCGGTGTGGGGCTCGTGGGATGGAAAAACAATCGCACCCTGAAAAATCAGGTGCGTTTTTCGTGGGATTGAGGAGAGGTGTTTGTTTGCTGACAGCATGGTGTGAGATCCGGAACGTACGTTTCGACGGAGCCAAACGCGACTCTTCGGAAGCTCACCTTTGCATTGGCAAAAGCTGTTTGGCGGTTCATCAGAGTTCTTTCGGGGCAGCATGTGGGAAAGCGGCAGAAGATGCGATCTGACACCTCTCGACGCGCTTCGATGCGTTGCTCTGACAGTCGCCTCCGCGGGAGCCGGACGCTGCGTCAGCTGGGCTTTGCACCGGTGATTCTGGTGTCTGCGGCGTTGTTGTGCCTGGTCGGCTGCGAACAGGCCGCGTCCCCCACACAAGCGTTGACGCCCGGAACGCCGTGGTCTGAGATCACTCAGCAGGCAGACGGCACGCACGTGCGGATGGCCATGTGGGACGGCGATCCGCTGATCAATGCCTACATGCGGGATTTTGTGGCTCCTCGATTGCAGGACGCAGGCGTGACGCTGGAATTCGTGGGGCTGCGAGGTCCTCAGTTGGTGCAGCGACTGCAGGCCGACCAGCAGGCCGGTCGCACGCGGGGCGATCTGGATCTGGTCTGGATCAACGGAGAAACCTTTTATCAGCTTCGTCGCGTCGATGCACTGTTCGGTCCCATTAATGAGATGATTCCTAACACCCAGTTTCTGAATCTGGGTGATCCATTCATATCGCGTGATTTTCAACAGCTCATTGAGGGGTATGAATGTCCATGGGGAAGTGTGCAGATGACCCTGATTTATGATTCGAAGACGGTGCCTCGACCGCCCGAGACGCTGGAGGAGCTGACAGACTGGATTCGCAGCCACCCCGGTCGCTTCACACTGGACAACAGTTTCACCGGAATGTCGTTTCTGAAGAGTCTGCTGATTCACTTTGCCGGTGGCGGGACTGCGCTGGACGGGCCGTTTGATGAAACCCGGTACCAGCAGGCGGCGACGCAGCTCTGGGCATGGCTGCGCAGTGTGCAGCCATTTCTCTGGCGCGAAGGCCGGACATTTCCGGAGGATGTGGCGCAGTTGCACCAATTGCTGAACAGTGGCGAAGTGGACTTCAGTATGAGTCTGAACGACGGCGAGGTGGACAACAAAGTGCTGCAGGGAATTCTGCCGAAAACCTGTCGTGGCTACGTGCCGCGTTTTGGCAGTATTCGCAATTCCCACTACCTC
>JALQWE010000380.1 GCA_023258825.1 Planctomycetaceae bacterium
TTGTGGAGACAACCCGCAGATGATTCGGGCTCTGGGTGTCAGCGACAAAACGCTGCTCACTGCCGGCGTCGCACTGGCAAATGGGTTTGCCGGACTTTCAGGCTCACTGCTCGCCCAGTATCAGGAATTTGCGGATATCCAGATGGGCATCGGCATGGTCATCTGGGGATTGGCCAGTGTCATTATCGGGGAATCACTGTTGGGCCCATGCCGCTTTGGATCACTGCTGACAGGGGCCGTCTTCGGCTCACTGCTGTTTCGTATTCTGATCGCGATCGCCCTCAGATGCGGACTCAATCCCAATGACCTGAAACTCATCACTGCCTTCTTCGTTTTTGTCGCACTTGTCGCACCGCAGTGGACTCGCAAACGCAAATCAATCAAGGCCGCCGAACATGCTTGAAATTCAGCAGATCAGCAAGACGTTTTTCGCCGGCACCCCGAATGCTGTGCGTTCACTTCGCGGTATCTCTCTCAACATCCAGCACGCATCGTTTGTCAACGTGATTGGCACCAATGGATCAGGGAAATCAACCCTGCTCAACGCCGTCGCGGGTTCTTTTCTTCCGGATTCAGGCCGAATCCTGCTTAACGGTGAAGATATAACGACTCAGTCAGAATTCCGACGTGCACGAAGAATCGGACGCGTCTTTCAAAACCCGTTCTCCGGAAGCGCGCCCAATCTGACAATTGCGGAAAATCTCGCGCTCGCTTCACGCCGAGGGCTCAGTCGTGGTCTTGGCTGGTGCCTCTCACGGCAACTTCGAAACGAAATTGCCGATCGCGTCCGCTCCCTGAAAATGGGACTCGAAGATCGCCTCGACAATCCTATAGGTACCCTCTCCGGTGGCCAGAGACAAGCGGTTACGCTTCTCATGGCCACATGGGTCAAACCGGATCTTCTGCTTCTTGATGAGCATACCGCCGCACTGGATCCCGCCTCTGCCGAACAGGTGATTCGTCTGACCCACGAGATTATCACACGGGATCGACTCACCACACTGATGGTCACCCACTCAATGCAGCAGGCTGTCAGTCTTGGAGATCGAATCATCATGATGCATCATGGACAGGTTGTTGCTGATCTGACAGGTGCTGAAAAGGACAGTACCCGCCCCCACGATCTGCTCAATCGCTTTGACGCCATCCGACGCAGTGATCAGCTCACACCGGAGGTCCGCGATCTCCTGCAACGACAGTACGTGTGAACCCAGGACACCGGCAGAGCACGCCGAAACCCTGTCGACAAAATGGTGCGAAATGGGGCCATCCATCTGTGTCCCATCAAAAATGGGGCCATCCATCGGTCTCCGATTGGAACGGTCTCCTTCCGGGAGGGCGAGGTTCCATCCGAGCCGCATCCTTGTGAGCGACAACGCGTTGGCGGTCGGTTGCGATTCCTGCGATTGCGGTTAATCATTTGGGGAGGGCGAGGTTCCACCCGAGCCGGTCTTGTGAGCGGAACGCATAAGCTGGCAGTTGAGATTTTCGGCTCGGCAGGAGCACTCGCCCTCCCGAAAACTGCGAGCATGCAAATGGCTTGCACGAGAAACGCCACATGAATTCAACATGCCGGATTCTCGGATAGGTTGCATTCATGCGGGCTTGAGTCCATAAAACGTTTTTGCACCTTTTGAATTTGTGCCCCAGGGTTGCCCATGAGCTCTAACAAACGCAGGCAGTTTACGGGTGAAATCCGTAGATTTCTGCCTGCACTCTCACTCCTTGCTCTCGGTTCGATTGTATTGCTGGTACTCGACCTGAACTCCAGACGCGGGGCATCGTCAGCTGCCCGACCAGCCGTGCCTCGCATTGCCTTCGTTCAGCACGCCTCAATCAAGGCGATTGAAGATGGACGTGCAGGAGTCATCCGGCAACTTGCTGAACGCGGCTTCGTGGATCAACAGGCCGTGAACATCAGCTACTTCAATGCCGAGGGAGATATCGCAACAGCAAACGCGATTGCGAGGGAGGTCACCACAGGTTCGTATGATCTGGTCCTCACTCTCAGCACCCCTTCACTGCAGACCGTAGCGACTGCGAATAAGAACGCCGCGAAGGTGCCCCATGTTTTTGGCCTGGTCACAGATCCATTTTCTGCAGGTGTCGGAATCGATCCGCAGGACCATCGAAAACATCCGGAGTACATGACCGGCTTCGGAAGCATGCAGCCGGTCGAGTCTTTGTTCCGAATTATCCACAGTATGCGTCCCCAGGCCCGGCGCATTGGACTTGTCTGGAATCCTGCTGAGTCCAATTCCGTAGCGCAGACGATGCTCGCCAGAAAAATCTGTGCTCAACTGTCACTTGAACTTGTCGAAGGCAGTGCGGAAAACTCCGCAGCTGTGCTGGAAGCAACCAACTCTGTCATTTCCCGCGGGATCGATTGTCTCTGGATCAGCGGCGATATCACCGTTTCGTCCTCAGATTCAATCGTGATCAAATCCGCGAGCAACGCGGGTATCCCTGTCTTCTGCTCACTCCCCACGGCTGTTCTCAAAGGCAGCACCCTTGATCTTGGGGTCGACTACATGAGTATTGGTAAAATGCTCGGAGATCTGGCCGCGGATGTGCTTGAGGGCAGAAATCCTGCTGACATCCCCGTGGAAAATCAAACGGATGAAATTCTGCTGTACAACGAAACAGCACTTCAGACACTCAAAGAGCACTGGAACTTCCCCGCCGCCGTTCGTGAACGGGCTGATGGTTGGGTGACCAAGGCTGAAACCAGGATTCCATCGCAACTGCTGCCCGACAAGTAGCCTCAGGACGGTGCCTGGTACAAGGTTGGGATGACCCGAGGCTTACGAACCCCTTCTGCCGAATCAGCTCTTATGGAAATCCAGACAACACGACGCGAAAACGCATTCGTCCTCGAACTCAAGGGACGCTTTGATGCCAACTGGTCCTCACATGTCGCAGCTGCTGTCGATACAGCCATTCAGGCGGGCGAACATACCATCGCTCTTGATCTGCAGCAGGTATCCTACATCAGCTCTGCGGGCATCGGTGTTCTGATCAAGTACTTTAAGCAACTGACATCGGTGAAGGGTAGCTTTCGCGTGCTGCATGCTGCCGGAGAAGTTCTTACTGTCCTGAAACTGATGAAGCTCACCGCGCTCCTTTCCGAGGATTGTTCACCGGCGCGACCATTGACGATGGGCGCCGCCCCTCAAATCCACGATGACACTGGTTGCCGGATTGAGGTCCATCAGCTGACTTCCCGGCAAGCCCTGAACTGCCGAGTCTTTGGTCATCCCGACCAATTCGCTGCTGGCCGTTTCAATCTCGCTTCAGCTCATTCGGTCCGTTTTGACACCAGTTCCTGCGGCCTGGGACTGGGGGCGTTCAGTGTCGATTCCTCGGAGACTGATTCCGGGACTTGTGGTCCACGTTTTGGTGAGTCGCTTGGCGTGGCAGGTGCTGTCATCCAGCACGCGACTGACGGAAGCCGTGTGCCTGATTTTCAGATAGCGGCAGAGGACCTTGTTCCGGAACTGCGGATGCTGTATGGCATGCAGTGGTCGGGTGAGTTCCCGAATCTTCTCCGATTTGAGGCCGCGCGGAGAAGTGGCGGCAGTATTTCCCTCTCAGAACTCGTCTCTGAAATCCTCAGGCTGTTCGAGTGGAAAAACGCAGCCTTTGTGTTTGTGGCGGAATCGACGTCACTCGTTGGTGCAAGGCTGATTCAGTCACCACTCGGCCCGAAAGACAGTGTCCCGTTTGAGTATCCGGCCGTCCGTGACTGGCTCTCATTTTTCAGCCAGCCGGATAGAGAACCCAGGGTGGCACTGATTACCGGTATCGCAGCTCGTCAGCCTCAGACTGAGTTGGCACCGTTTCTGCGACCCATGGCTGATGATGATCAGTTTGCGGGACACTTTCATGCGGCTGTGTTTCACTACAGTCCTCTGCCGAAGGGCATTCTCAACCTGCAGACCACCGTCAGAGACCTGATGCAGGGAAATGTGCCTCAAAGCGTCTGGCATTTGCTGCGTGATACAGGAACTCTCGAAAGTGCGGGCGAAACAGAACTGATGCGTGGCGCCTGCTGGTGCGGTCCAGTTTCAGCCATCACACATTTGCCCTGAACCCAGTCTCCTTGTTCGCCCAATTCGCTGTCAGGTGGATCATCTATGTTACTGTTGATTAGCGCGCTCAATGCCGGACTGATCTTTGCTCTCCTGGCACTGGGCGTGTATATCAGTTTTCGAGTTTTCAATTTCCCGGATATTACCCCGGATGGCTCATTTGCCCTTGGGGGTGCTGTCACCACCGCGCTGCTGGTTCAGGGATTTGATCCATTCACTGCCACCGCTGCAGGCTTTCTCGCTGGTTTGCTGGCTGGCGCGGTCACCGGGACCCTTCATACCCGTTTT
>JALQWE010000037.1:0-5568 GCA_023258825.1 Planctomycetaceae bacterium
CGTGAGCGTAAGTTGTCCTGAACTTCAACGCGGGACAGCGAAGTTCCCCGCGGCCGCGTCCCTGTAGGCATCCCTTCCCACCTTCGCCCCCATTTGGGGGCGAAGGGCCGGGGTTGAGGGAGCCGTAGCGATTGCTTTTTCTTCTCCCTCCCCGCCCGGGCCCACCAGAATTCATTCGGGCCCTGTTGTGTGCGCGACAACGCGTCAGCGTCCGGCAGCGTCCGGCAGCGTTTCGGGGCGGGCAAAGTTTCATCTGAGCCGCGTGCGGCGTACAGTACGGCAGGGGCCTACTTCAGCTGAGTTGAGGCTTGCGCGTTTGACCGGGGCGGCCTCCTGGCTGGCTAAAACGCCTCGATTTCCACGTTTTCGGCCGGAATCCCTGTCGCGGTCTGGCCCCAGGCACACTCCTGCAGGAGGAAAGTCCACCAGAGCCCTCTGGACGCAAATTGTAGCATGGGCTACAATTCACAACAGTGGGGCTCCGGTTGATAGTGGCATGATGTGCCCGCTTGTGTGCCAGCCATGCTCCACCGTACGCAAACTCCGGAGCATTTTTCCCTGTCTGTCACTGTGCCGTCGCAGAACTTCAGGAGACTGGTCACCCATGGATCGCCGACAGTTTTCCGGTGGCCTTGCAGCATTCTGCCTGGGACTTGCAGGGTGCCGTCGCACTGGCCCCGAAACTGAACCCGAATCAGATCAGCAACTGCTCAACGTTGTGGCCACTGTCGGGATGGTCGCTGATCTGGTTCGACAGATTGGTGGTTCGCGTGTGCAGGTTACCCAGTTGATGGGCAGTGGCGTGGATCCCCATTTGTACAAAGCCACCCGGGATGACCTGCGTCTGTTGATGCAGGCGGACGTCATTATCGCTGTCGGATTAATGCTGGAAGGACGTCTGCAGGAAGTCCTCGCCAGGTTGAAATCAACCGGCCGTGTGGTGTTTGCGGCCGACCAGATCCCTGCCGACTTGTTGCTGCAGTCCGAGGAATCCGGAGATCACCCTGACCCCCATGTCTGGATGGATGTGGCGGCATGGTCTCATTGCTTAGCTGGAATCACCGGTGCGTTGGGTGCGGAGCGTCCGCAGTACGCGGCAGAGTTCGATAGTCGTGCCCGTGAGCTGGCACTGGAGCTGCAGGAGCTGCATGCGTATGGTCTTCAGAGTGTGGCAACAATTCCGCAGGAGCGACGTGTCCTGATCACATCCCACGACGCCTTTCGCTACTTTGGTCGGGCCTATGGTCTGGAAGTGATGGGTCTTCAGGGAATTTCCACGGAATCTGAAGCTGGATTGCTGCGGGTCAATGCGTTGGTGGACCTTCTGGTGCAGCGCCGGATTTCCGCGGTCTTCATTGAAAGTAGTGTACCGCAGAAAAACATCGCGGCGTTGATTGAAGGTGCAGTGGCTCGGGGCCATCAGGTGTCCATCGGTGGTGAACTTTATTCAGATGCCATGGGAGAGCAGGGGACCTGGCAAGGGACTTATCCCGGCATGCTTGATCACAACATCACCACCATCACTCGCAGTCTGGGTGGCCAGGTTCCTGAGCGAGGCTGGGCCGGGCTCAGGGCTCAGACAGGAGTTCAGCCATGACTCCCGCAACGATTCCACTGTCCGTGCAGGACCTCACAGTCGCCTGGCATCGTAAGCCTGTCATCTGGGACGTGCAGTTTGATGTCGCCCCCGGACAACTGGTCGGAATCATTGGCCCCAATGGCGCGGGCAAGAGCACTCTGCTGAAGGCCATCATGGACCTCGTCCCCAGAACATCGGGGCGGGTGGAAATTTTCGGCGGACCATGGAAACAGAACCGGCAGCGAGTCGGCTATGTTCCTCAGCGGGAAAGTGTTGATTGGGATTTTCCGGTCAGCGTCCTGGACGTGGTGACCATGGGACTATACGGGCGGCTCGGCTGGTTTCGTCCGGTCCGTAAACAGCATCGTGAGGCCGCTCAGCGGGCCCTGGAGCGTGTGGGCATGGGGGCTCTGGCCGGGCGCCAGATCAGCCAGTTGTCCGGCGGCCAGCAGCAGCGAACTTTTCTGGCCCGTGCTCTGGTTCAGGACGCCGACCTGTACCTGATGGATGAACCCTTCGCTGCAGTGGATGCGGCCACGGAACAGGCGATAGTGGAAATTCTGCGTGAGATGCGCGCTGCCGGAAAAACGGCCGTCGTCATTCATCATGACCTCCATACGGTCGCCGACTATTTCGACTCTGTGGTTCTGCTGAACATGCGCGTTGTGGCTCAGGGAGCCACGTCGGACGTCTTCACCCGGGAAAATCTCGAACGAACCTACGGGGGTCGACTGACACTGCTGGAAGAAGCGACGGAAGCCATGCGTCGCCGGGAGCGCAGCCTGTGACCGCTGAGCCCCCCCGACCACTGTGGTGTCTGCGTGGTCTGCTGGTGATGGCAGGCCTCGTGAGTTTGACCCTGTCGGCAGGGTCCATAGCTCAGGGTGCGGGGCCGACAGAGGTTGCCAGTCCCGTAGAATCCTCACCGCAGCCGCTCATGGCCCGATTGCTGCGAGTGATCATTCTGCAGGACCACAACACACGGGTGGTTCTGTTGGGAACGATGATGCTGGGAATGGCAGCCGGCATTGTGGGCTGTTTCACGCTGTTGCGACGTCGGGCTCTGACGGGTGATGCGCTCAGTCATGCAACGCTCCCGGGAGTGGGCCTGGCCTTTCTGCTGGCACCGGTGTTTGGGCTGGAACAAAAGTCCCTGCCTGTGCTGCTTATGGGCGCAGCGATCAGTGGCACGGCCGGGGTTGCTGCGATCCTGTTCATTCGAAATCTGCCACGACTGAAGGAAGACGCCGCGCTGGGAATTGTGCTGAGTGTTTTTTTCGGAGCCGGCATTGCGTTGCTGAGTTTGGTGCAGCAGCTGCCGGCTGGACATTCCGCAGGTCTTGAATCCTTCATCTATGGAAAAACGGCATCGATGACGGCCGGAGACGCGTGGTTGATTGGGATTGCGGGCGTAGTTGCAGCCGGAATCCCGCTGCTGCTCTTCCGGCCATTTCAACTGCTGTGTTTTGACGAGGGCTTTGCTGCGTCGCGGGGTTATCCGATCCTCGGTCTGGACTTTCTGCTGATGTCGGTGGTGGTGCTGGTCACCATCATTGGTCTGCAGGCAGTGGGACTGGTGCTGATGATTGCGTTGCTGGTCATCCCTGCGGCCTCTGCGCGCTTCTGGACAAATCGACTGGATCGCATGCTGGCTCTTGCGGCGATCAGTGGCAGTCTCGCGGGACTCTCGGGGTCCGCCATCAGCGCAATCTTTCCCGATCTTCCCTCCGGAGCGGTGATTGTGCTGGTATGCAGTGCGATCTTCTTCTTCAGCATGACCTTTGGACAGGCCCGTGGCGTCCTGACTCGAATTCTGCGACGTCGATCGCTGCGACTGGCCATGGATCGCGAACACCTGCTGCGCGGCATCTTTGAACTGTCTGAGTTGTCGGCAGAGTCCACAATGATGCCGGACCGAAATCCAGCGGCCTCCATCCCAGCGCTACTGGACCTGCGCACATGGACACCCTCGCAACTGCAACGGCAGATTCGTAAGTCCGTTGCCGAGGGACTGGTCTGGCAGAACGCTGATGGAGCGATCGAACTGACCGGTAAGGGCCGTTCAGAAGCGGCGAGGCTTGTCCATCGTCACCGTCTGTGGGAACTGTATCTGATCAGCCACGCCGATGTGGCAGCCAGTCGTGTGGATCAGGAGGCAGATGCCATTGAACACGTCCTCGAACCCGAGTTGATTGAGCAGCTGGAGGAATTGCTGAAGAGAGAACATCGCGGGCGTGAAATCCCGGCCAGTCCGCATCCGCTGGAATCCGCTCAGCGACTACCGCTCACCACCTCGACAGAACATTCCGCGGTGGAACGTCCCGCGACAGATTCAGCAGCCAGCCGCGGCGGGGAAGAGTCATGAATCTGCTTGCTCAATGGGATTGGTACTATGATGGCATGATTATGCTGGCGGGGGTGCTTTGCGCTGTCGCTGCATCACTGCCCGGAAACTTTCTGGTGCTCCGGCGCATCAGTTTGCTGGGAGATGCTGTCAGCCATGCGGTACTTCCGGGAATAGCAGCCGCATTTCTGATCACTCACAGCAGATCAGGTTTTGCTGTACTTCCAGGAGCTGTACTGGCCGGGCTTTTGACTGCCGTGCTGACGGAATGGATTCGGGACACAGGGAAAGTGGACGAGGGTGCGTCCATGGGGGTCGCCTTCACGACACTCTTCGCCCTTGGCCTCGTACTGATTGTTCAGGCGGCGGATACTGTCGATCTGGATCCGGGTTGCGTGCTGTATGGAATTCTGGAGGCAACACCACTGGAAACCGTCACCGTGGGTGCTCTCGAGATTCCGCGTGTTGTGCTGATGCTCGGCGGTGTTGTTCTGATCAACGCTGTCTTTATCATCCTGTTCTTCAAGGAATTGCTGATCAGTTCCTTTGATCCAGGACTGGCCACCACCGAGGGGTTCCATGCTCGAATTCTGCATTACCTGTTGATGGTGCTGGTGGCGGTCACTGCAGTGGCCAGCTTTGAAGCGGCCGGTAATATTCTGGTGGTCGCCATGTTCATTGTTCCTCCGGCGACGGCCATGCTGCTGACAACTCGTCTCAGTCGCATGATTCTGCTGAGTGCTGCGATTGCCGCGCTGTCTGCGGTCCTTGGCCATGTCTCGGCACTCACAGTCCCGGCGCTGTTTGGTTTTCGCAGCACCAGTACTGCGGGCATGATGACCTTGTGCGCCGGGCTGCTGTTCTTTGTCACAGCGTTGTTTTCGCCACAGACAGGAGCCATCGTCACGTGGGCACGCCGCCAGCGACTGGCATGGCGTATTCTTTCAGAGGATCTGATCGCGCTGCTGTTTCGTCTTGAGGAACGTACGCCCGGACAGACCGTCCTTCCGGGAACGCTGTCCCGTGGTCTGCTGACGTCCCTGATGCTGACCAGAATTGCCATCGCCCGACAGAAACTCCGGGGGTACGTTCGGACGTCTGACCAGGGCATTCAGCTGACCGAGGCTGGACGGCAGGCCGCCGCGGCACTCGTACGCTCGCATCGGCTCTGGGAGAACTATCTGGTCACCGAGGGCATCCATGTGGATGGGATTCACCGGCAGGCCGAAACACTGGAACATTTCACAGACCGAGCTCTGCGGGATCGCCTGCAGACGCAGGGTACTCTGGCCGACATCGATCCCCATGGCAGTCCGATTCCGGAAGAAACCATCGGTCCATCGAAGTGACGTTCCCTCACAGACGCGGTTAAAAGAATTACGGGTGTTAGGGAAGGGCGCTGCTCCTGCCAAGCCGCAAACTTCGTTTTTCGGCTCGGGTGGAACCTCGCCATCCCAAACAAATCGCAAACCCACGATTTTCTTTTGTGTGTTTCGTGTCTTTCGTGGTTCAAAAAAACGCAACACCATGTCGCCTGGAACGCAAATCGCAACCGGCCGCTAACGCGTTGCCGCTCACAAAATGCGGATCGTGTAAGACATCGTCCTTCTGAGCGGCGAATCATCATCGCGCCGCGAACGAACGC
>JALQWE010000037.1:5578-15572 GCA_023258825.1 Planctomycetaceae bacterium
CACAGTAATTGCTTCTTCGAGATTAGAAGGTAGCGACTGAGTATTTGTCGATGGCTCGAGTACGTACTTCTTCTCAATTCCCTTAAGCCCCGCAGCGACTCCGCTCGATCCCGCTTCGCAAGGCGTTTTCCGGTTGCATCTTTCAACAAGCCATGGTGAGCATAGACGGGTACCGGCAAGCCGAGCAGCGCCTGCAGTAGACGATGCAGATGCGTTGCCTCGAACAAATCTTCGCCGCGTGACACATGCGTGACGCCCTGCAGTGCATCGTCCCAGACCACGCACAGATGGTAGCTGCAGCCAATATCGCGGCGCACCAGCACCACATCGCCCAGAACGTCCGGCCGCGCCCGCTGATCACCGCGAGTCAGATCCGTCCAGGACAATTCCGCTGGCACAGATTCCAGAGCCCGTTCGAGGTGCAGGCGCAGGGCATAGGGATCTCCGCGCTGCATCCGCGAATTCACCTCATCCGCTGAAAGGCGTCGACAGGTACCGGGATACAACGGCCCGTCAATACCATGCGGTGCTCCACCAGCAGCCTCAATTTCACGCTGAATTTCCGCACGGCTGCAGAAGCAGGGATACAGCAGTCCCCGCGACCGTAAACCCTCCACCACACTGCGGTACTCAGGCAAATGCTCCGATTGACGACGCACAGGCTGCTCCCACTGAAGTCCCAGCCAGGCCAGATCGTCGCGAAGGGCCGCTTCGTACTCCGGGCGACAGCGAGTCACATCAATGTCTTCAATCCGCAGCAGAAAACGGCCCCCGGACTGCACCGCCAGACACCATGCCCTCCACGCAGAATAAACATGCCCCAAATGCAGAAAACCGGTCGGACTGGGAGCGAACCGCGTTACAAGGGTCCTGGAGTTAGACTGCAACCTGAGCTCATCACGCAGTGATAAGTCCGCACCATCCGGAACACATTCAGGATCGCGAAGGTCGCCGGACACCTTATTCAACACAGGGATCTCCACGAAGATCATGCACCGCGTCAGGAGACGACTTCAGCACTGACAGCTGACATTTGGCTAAGGAGTTGCACGCTCGAAAATCTCTGCCATCCGTCTGTGATACTCTGCACGTTCCACATTGCCGCGTTTCTCATAAGCCGCCGACAGCCACTGATGAGCCTGCGCCAGTGACGGATCCAGCTCCAGTGCCTTTTCCGCCGCCTGGATCCCACCACTGAGATCCCCGAGCTGACCCAACACGTGTGCGTAGCGACCGTAGTATCGAGAACGGGCGGGATTCAGTTTCAGCAGTTTTTCATAGGTATTCCTCGCTGACCGATACTTTCCCGATTCATGCTGAGCGGTTGCCAGAACCTCCAGCCCCACCTCATGCCGCGGTGACAGACTCAACATGGTCTCCAGAGTCGTCTCGGCGTCACGCAACTGGCCCCGCTGAATCAGGGCACGGCCAAGTGAGAACAGGGCCTCCACATCTTCCGGTGCTGTCCGCAGCGATTCCTTCAGCAGTGTGACCGCTTCCTCAGCCGCGGCTGCCTCTCCACCAAAGTAGGCGCGCTCCGAAAGATAAATGCCGCGTGCCCGCGCAATCTCTGCTGGATTTCCTTGTACCCCAGGCTCCGCAAAAGGCACGACCGGCCCACGCTGAGCATCCTCCAGCTCTGACGTAGACGGTGTCGGCTGAGGACGCCGTAGAATTCTGTGATCGGTCTGAGCCGAATGCACATCGGCAGCCGGATACGCGGCCATATGGCAGGCAACGCAGGAATCCCGACGTCCCTCAGCAACACGAACATCACGCGACTCAGAACATTCGGTCTGGCCACTCGAATGACACTTCAGGCACTGCTCACGATACACATCGGCCTTCTGATCCGCTGTCGGAACGCCATGAGGATCGTGGCAACTGATGCAACTCAATGCGCCCTGACTCTCCTGAAAACAACGACTCACATGCATCTGCTCAACATGACTGACAGCACCGGCGGCCCCCGATTCGATGCCTTTCGTCTTCACAAAGACGGTCCAGACGTCGGACACATGCATGCCCGGGCGAAAATCAAATTCAGTCAACCCATTCTTCAGCACGCGACGCTGCCCGGCCAGATGGCACTGATTACACACGGCATCCAACCGTGCATCAGTAAAATGACCCGGGTTGATCACGGGATCCGTGCCGGTTCGCGTTGACTGATCCAGCCTCTGCCACGCAATATGTGTTTCCCCCGGCCCGTGACATCGCTCACAGCCAATGGACTCTTCAGCAAATAGAGTGTCTGCAAATCGATCCGGTTCGCCGGGGTAGGGTAGTGCTCGTCCCGAGTGACAGGAAATACAGGCATGGGTGACGCGGCGTTCAAATCGGTCGTGAAAATCCTCGGAATATCCCGGCGACAGCGCCCAATGCGCGTCCTGCGCGTACCACGTCATAGGTGACTGATACAAACGCCCTTCAACGTTGCGGAGATAAGATCTGCCATGCACTCCGGATCCCACCGAAATGTCGATCGGTACCCGCTGATCGTAAATCAACTCGCCACCGTCACTCACCCGCTGTTCATGATGCCAGAACTCGTTGCCCTTACGCTCCACAAAGTAGCGACGACTCCCCGCGATCGAAAACTCTGTCTTCTGCAGATCTTCCACGACCGGTGCCGTCGAAGTCCGGGACAACGTCAGACACATCGGATGCCCGGAGTATCTGGTAAAGACTTCCTCATGGCACTCCCGGCAACTCTCACTACCAACCCAACCTTCCGCTGACTCCGAACCTGCCGCCAATGCAGGACCTTTGGTCGGCATGGCATTCGACTCAGCAACCTCTGCCGAACGCTCACAACCGCAAACCATTGCAGCCAGCATGGTCAACAGCGCCACACCAATCCTCGGCACACCCCACCACAACTGACACCCTGAACCTTGCAGACTTTTCATCCTCAGAACTCCCGATAGCCGGAGACTCCCTCCTGTATCACAACGGAATTCACCCCTGGATCAATACTCAACTTCTGAACCTGTCCGGACGGCCAGCGAACCTCGATGGTCAGCGAGTCGTTGGAATTGTCCGGCGCAAAGCACAAAACCCGTTCGTGCGTGGCAGCGTAGCTTGTGCCCCCCGGTAGTTCCTGAACCAGTCGCTGATCATTCCATGCCATCGTCACTGAAGTGTTGTAGCCATTTCGATTGCTCTGCACACCCAATAGCCGGATTTTCACTAACCGACCTGACTGGGAGTCATTTCGCAGGAAGGCAGCAGGGGCATTGTGATGCACCACGCACATGTCCAGATCGCCGTCGGCATCAAAATCCGCCGTCCCGACCGCTCGCCCCACATACCTTCTCGTAAAGAAATCTCCTGGCTCAGCCGGACGCTCCTGCCACAACTGACCATCCCACGAGAACAACTGTGGAACCATCTCATAGCCTTCGCTCTCGGCATACCGCGGGTCAATGTGGCCATTCGTGACAAATAGGTCCATCCCTCCGTCAGCGTTAAAATCGCTCATGACCGTGCCAAACCCCAACTTGGGCAGACTGGGCTCACGCAGTCCTGTCAGATGACTCACATCAAACAATCCCTGAGGCCCCCGGTTCTGATAAAGCGTGTTTGACTCCCCGGTGAAATGGGTCAGCAGCAGATCGGGAAAACTATTGCGGTCGTAATCCCCAAAGGCCACGCCCATACTGGCCTGCGGCTCACCAATCGAACTGAAGGCGCCTCCCAGCAGCTGTGCACTCTCCCGAAACTTCCCAGTCCCATCATTCACAAAAAAGAAGTTCGCCGTCGTATCGTTCGCCACATAGATATCCGGCCAGCCATCACCTGTCAGGTCGGCGATCACGACGCCGAGGGCTTTATTCCCCGGACCAAACAATCCCAACTCTTTGGAACACTCCACAAATCGACCGTCACCCTCATTGCGGAAAAACATGTCCGGCTCAGGCTCCACATTTCGGGGATGGCAGATGGACGGAATTCCATCCTTGTCGAGACATTCAACGGGGTTGCAGGGATCGTAGATCGCGTAATTGCAAACATACAGGTCCAGGTCACCATCGCGGTCCGGGTCCCCCCACGCCGATGTCGAGCTCCATGCCCGTCGAGTCCCCTGCAGGGCTCCTGTTGCATCCTGAAACGTACCGTCACCGAGGTTCAGAAACAACCGGCTGACTCCGGCATTCGACACGAACAGATCGTCGAAACCATCGTTGTCAAAATCCCCCACCGCTACGCCATGACCGAAGCCGGCATCATCTATGCCACTCACACCAAAACAATCGCTGAATTGACCATTCACGCCCTGCCGGTAGAGCGAATCGGGGATAAATACGTCCGCGGGTCCGGGACAAGGTTGCCCTCCCTGCGTTAGATAGACGTCGATCCGACCGTCCCGATCGAAGTCACCCCAGCCACAGCCCCCACCCGTTGACTCCACCATCAGCGCCTTTGGACTGGCACCGTTATCGAATACGTGCTGCACGCCCAACTCAGCCGCCACATCCGTAAAGCGGGGAAACGAAATCTGACGCCGCGCCACCTCCGTCACCGGAGCTGCAGCACGCGGTCGAAACTCAAACTTCTTCCCGAGCGACGTTGCGCCAATCCCACCCGCAGATTCTGACTCCGGTGCGGATGACCCGGAATCAGTGCACCCGCAGACGAGACTGACCACCATCAGACCACAGGACAGAAAACGCGGCAATGTTCTCACTGGAAGTCCTGCCGAAAATCCGGAAACCCTGAATCCGCCGGAAACCTGTTCTCCGACCAAAAAAAACCACATGGCGAAAAAATCGCCATGTGGTTCATTACGCTCAAATCAGACAGGATGCTGATTAGAAATCGCCAACAACGTTTCCGTCACGACGATTCGCGATGTTGTAACGCACCAGGTTGTCGATGTTTTCGCTGATGAAACGCACCGAACCGTCAGCCAGAACAACCTGGCAGCCACCGACGTGGTTGCTGCTCGGTGAAGAGCAACGTGGGTCCCACTCATCGCCTGGCATCCAGGCCTTGTTGCGGCCCTGGTTGATCGTGTTCAGCATGGAGTTCACAGCACCCAGCGGAGAGGCCCAGTTGGCGTCAAACTTCGGTTCGAAGTTGAAACCGTTGCTGGAAGCACGCCAGTGCATGGATTCGAACAACAGCACGGTGTTGGACGTTCCATCGGTGATCTCGTGAATACCGCGGGAACCGCGGAACATAAACACGCCATTGATGTTCGGATTGTCGTTGTTCCATCGCTCGCTGATCCATGGGGTTCCGGCAGAACCACGCACGAAACGGTTGTCAGCAGCCGGGAACGTCGGGGTCGTCGGGCAGTCTTTCCAACCGGCCCAGATGTGTCCCATGTTTCCGACATAGTCCAACCCGCCAGCCGGGCCCTGATAAGGAGCCGTTCCCCAGCCGCCGTTGTCGATTTCGATCAACTGATCGCGACGAACTTTGGTCTGAGAATTGGAGGGGCAGATGAAGGTCGGAATGACCTGCTCAGCCAACTTACGCGGAGAAGGAGCCCCACCAATTGAACCCGTGTAACCCATACCGATGTTCGGCAGGGTTCCGTTGGCAACGGTGAAGTAGGCTGCAATCTGATTGTACAGATTCGCCTGATCCATGTACGGCATGGCCATCACGGTCCATGGCCATGAACCGTTCGGATACCGAGGATTATTCGGGTCCGGCTGATTCTGGTTGTCACCGTTGAACCAGTTCATCGGGAACTGATTGTAGGTGTCATGGTAGTTGTGGCAGGCCAGCCCCAACTGCTTCAGATTGTTCTTGCACTGCGTGCGACGTGCAGCTTCGCGAGCCTGCTGGACGGCTGGCAGCAACAAAGCCACCAGAATCGCGATGATCGCGATCACCACCAGCAGCTCGATGAGGGTAAACCCTCGTTTGAGCGAACCAGTCTTCTTCATAAGAAACCTCCGGGAAAACCTGAAAATAGAACACACACACTTTGTTAACAGTGAACCTCCCTGGAGATTCACACTGTATTCGCCGTTCGATGCTTCCGCACCTATGCCGAGCAGCGGGCCGCGGCTTTTTACTCAATAAACGTCACGGAATCGCAATGTCAAACTCGTTCGTTCCCGCTTTAACCTCGTAAGACAGCGGAGTTTTCGCGGGATCACCATATTCCGCTGGGAACGGGGCTTCGGCCGCCGCAGCCTTGGACGGATCGACGTTCTTGCCCTTTGGACCACCGGATCGTGCCTTCAGCATCGCTTCCATGGCCGCCTTGGGATCCGAGTTGCTATCCACACCACCAGCGGCAACCGCCTGCAAAATCGCTTTGTGCTGACCAATGGCAGCACCCGCTTTGCCGCTCTGGCAAATCAGGATGAACTTACCCTCGGCGTCCGTACGTGCACCAGAAGATGGCCCCGGATTCACAGGCGAAAACGTAACGTTGACACCAGCTAACGGCTGCCCACCCTTGGTCACTTTGCCCGACACAGCGGCCAGTTCGGGACCACCGTCGCCACACCCGGCAAGAAAGAATGACGCCACAACCAGACACAGACCACGTGATCCGAAAATGTTCCGCAACATGATCCCGCCCCCAACAATATTCTGTACAAGTGTTCAGCATCAATTGCGCAATGTGCGCGAAGACGCCGTGCATTGCTGAAGAATTATGCGATCGATCGACCTGGTTCAAGCAAAGTTTCATGAAATTCCGGCTAAATCCGATGATCAACCCGATTTTTCTCCAACGCTTTCCGGAAACGAGATGGGAAGTAGGGCAAATCGATCAAATCGACCTGCGAAACGTGCATTTCGCGTTCAGAGAAGGGGTCCGGAACCAATAGCCAAATGGCCCGGAGGGTGCTTCGCACTCTTGGTTCCTGACCACTTTTCTGAACGCAGCTACAGACGCCGACCAATTGCCGCGGCGATTTGCGAGTCCCCACAGGCCTCTGCGTAGCTCTGAATCTGAACCAGCAGGGCGGTCGTCAGATCCACAGCGGTCGGCAGCAAGAGCAATTGGCTCCGCAAATCTCTTCCGTAGGCGGCCAGCCGTTGTTCTTTCGCCACTTCCGGTCGCTGCTGCAGTCGCAGCAGGTTGGCGTATTCGTGGTGAGCCAGTGGACTCATGGGATGCAGCCTCAACGCTTCCAGAATCGCTTCCTCGGCGGCCGGCAGCTCGTTCACCTGAGTGTGATACCACGCTCGATACACCCAGATCATGTGGTCCTGGCTGCCCTGGTCATCGACCATCGCCAGCAGTTCTTCCATCCGCCGGATGTCGCCAGCGCGATAGGCCTGGTGCATCAGAAATGTCAGAATCACGGGGTCGTGCGGGAATTCCTTCAGAAACAGGCTGATTTGTTGCTTCGCCTGATTGTTCAGCTCGATGATCTCGGGGGTCGGCGATGTTTCCTGATTCATGACCAGTCGCATGGCGGTATTAACCGCCAGTCCAATCTTGAAGCGAGGTTCTTCAGGACTGGCCTGCATCCAGCGTTCATTCAATTCACTGCCATTGGTAAACGCCAGCACGTCCGCCATGACCAGATACGTGTACGCCTCTCGCGGTTCTGCCCCGGCATCAACAGCTTTTCGAATTGCCCGCAACATAGGAATTCTCTGCTGATTCATCGCGTAAAACGATATCACGCGTGAGTGTGTTTCCACCAGACGCGGATCCAGCTGAATCACTCGTTCGCTGGTCGCCAGGGCATCCATGGGTCGATTCAGTGCGGCCCATTCCAGATTGGCCTTCTCAGCAAGAGCAAAAGCAATGTTGGGGTCTGTATCCGGAATCCTGCCAAGGCACGCAGCCATGGCTTCAAATTCATCCTGCTCCTGCGCTGCTTCCGCCGCGGCCCACCAGCCTTTGGCTTCTGCAGGGTCCCACGCCGTCCACTGCTCTGCCACTTCCTGAAGCTGTGTCCAGTTGCGATCTTCCCGCGCGATGCGACAGGCCGCTTCAAATTGCGAGGTACGGTAGGCGTGCAGAGAAGCACGCCCCCAGAGGGCAGCGACGACCAGCACAACCACAAACAGACTCAGGAAAATCCACCGCCGCGAAGAACTGCGGGCTGTGCGTGACGATTCCTGCTGTCTCTCTGCAGACAGTTCATTGGCAGGAACGGAAGGCATCTGATCAGGCACAGGAGTCATGGGGCAACAGTTTCTCGGAAACAGCC
This sequence comes from Planctomycetaceae bacterium, assembly GCA_023258825.1. Lineage (GTDB taxonomy): Bacteria > Planctomycetota > Planctomycetia > Planctomycetales > Planctomycetaceae > SXXK01. The sequence goes on from JALQWE010000037.1 coordinate 13,720, forward strand.
GACGACAATTCCGGACAGTTGTTAATTTAAGACGCATTCCGGGGCGAGTCAAAGCGAGGGACAACATTCGCGGGGTTTCCGACAGCTTCCGGGAGACGCATCGGTGATCGCTGCCAGCTGGCCCACCATCACCGTCGCGCACAGCTCTGTCCGGATGGCCGCCGTTCATCTCAGGCCTGCCTCACCGGGCTCGCCACATTTTTCTTACCTCAACCGGTTCAGTGCGGAGGTTTGGAGTGTTAGAGTGCGTGCACAATTCACATTCCCCGCCGCCCGAGACTCGCAGCATTCTCTCCTATGGTTTCCACAGCACACGTTTCGGCTTCACGAGTATCACTCGGCGTATTTGCCGCCATTTTTCTGTCCATTCTGTGCACCGGTTGCGGTCCCTCAGATTCCTCAGAACTTGTTCGTCAGGCAGAAAAACGCGTGCTCCGGGGCGATTTGTCCGGCGTCGAGCAGCAGCTCCAGCAACTTGCGGCTGACGATAAGGCGTGGGCCCGAGCGCAGCTGTTGCTGGGAAAAATGGCCGCTCGTCGCCGCGAGACCGAGCAGGCTCTGGCTCTGTTTCAATCCGTTCCACGGGATGGATCCGACGAATCGCTCGCCGCAAACCAACTGGCTGCCGAAATCCAGATGAAGAACTGTCTGTTGACGGGGGCCGCTGAGTGCTACCTGTGGCTGGCTTCCCGCAGCCCGGAGGATCTCGGCCTGAAGACTCTGCTGGCCTCTTTGCTGGTGCTTGGCGGAGAACGCAGTCAGGCCGATGCGATTCTGATGGATCTGCTCTACTCGGGCAAAATCAGCCTGAAGGATCTCATCATGCTGACACAGCGGGAACGCCAGCCCCCGGAAGCGCGACACCTTCTGCAATGCACGTCCGCCCGCAATTCTGACTCGATGACGCTGTTTGCCCTTGCCACTGCGGACCTTGAAGCAGGACAAACTCAGGCGGCCATTGAAAAGCTGCAGGTGGCCGTCCGCACCCGCCCCGAGTTCATCAGTGCTCAATCCCTGCTGGGCGAACTGCTGCTGGAAGACAACGTGCCCGCAGCCGTGGCGAAGTGGGCTCAGCAGGTGCCGGTCAATATTCAGACCAGCCCGGATCTGTGGTACCTCCGCGGCTTGCTGGCACGTCGGCAGCAGGCTTCTGAATCAGCTGCCCGCTGTTTCTGGGAAGCCGTCCGTCAGGATCCACTGCATCGAAAAGCCATGTTTCAACTGGGCCAGATCCTGGAACCACTGCGTCCTGAGGCGGCTGCAGCCTTCCAGTCTCAGGCTGACCGCATTCTTGATTTTTCGCTGCGAATCGAACGTGTTCTGAACGCCGGTGGACAGGATCCCGAGGGCTTCGCCGCCATGATCCGGTTTCTCGTGGAATCGGGTCGCCTCCCGGAAGCCATCGCGTGGATTCGCATGGATGCCAATCGCCATGGCGAGCTGAATCTGCCGACAGCCATCCGGGAACAACTGTCGGTTGAACTCACACCGCAAACCCCTCGTTTTGCGGCGGCAGCGGACCTGACACGACGATTTGATTTGTCGGACTTCGCAGCCCCCGAATGGAATCAGCACGTGCCATCTGCGACAGCGCCGTCAACCACGACAGACGTCGAGAGCATCACCTTTGCTGATCAGGCAACTGCACTGGGAATTGACTTCACGTATCTCTCAGGCACACATGGCCGCACGCAGTCCATTCGCGTGTTTGAATCGACCGGTGGCGGGACAGGGGTCCTCGATTACGACCTTGATGGCGCTCCGGACATCTTCTTCACGCAGGGAGAACCGTGGCCCTTTCGGGTCCGCGCGCATGGGGGGCGGGCACGATCGCGCTTGGTTCGAGTTCGTGG
>JALQWE010000381.1 GCA_023258825.1 Planctomycetaceae bacterium
CAAGGTCCTGCATGACTGCGGTGACTTCGCCGGTGGTATGCGGATCCAGGGCACTTGTGGGTTCATCGAACAGTATGGCGGCCGGTTTCATGGCCAGGGTTCTGGCGATCGCGACACGCTGCTGTTGTCCTCCGGAGAGTTGACCGGGGCGCGAGTGGGCTTTACTGGCGAGACCGACGCGATCGAGCAGTTGCAGTGCGATGGTTCTGGCTTCATCCAGCGGTTGCTTCAGGACGTGCACGGGGGCTTCTGTGATGTTTTGCAGGACGGTGAGGTGGGGGAACAGGTGAAACTGCTGGAACACCATCCCGATCTTCCGCCGAATTCTCAGGATGGCTGCGGATTGTTCGGGACCGGGCTTGGCGGTTAAGTGGATATCGTCCACGGTAATCTCGCCGGAATCGAAGGATTCAAGCCCGTTGATGGACCGTAGAAGCGTGCTTTTTCCACTGCCGGAGGGCCCCAGCAGGACGCAGACTTCGCCTTTGGCCACTGCCAGTGTGATTCCGTTCAGGACCGTGTGGACCTTCCCTGGCTCAGATCCGGAATGGTCTACGAACCGTTTGACAAGTTCCTTGATCTGAATCATGGGAAGCATTCTGTCCTGGTCACTGGAATGAATGGCCTTGCCGGGCCGAACGTCGCCCTTGCTCAGGTACATAACGCGAGCCGACAGCGGATGGTAGCCTGGTGGGGAGAGAATTCGTAGCTGAGGGTGGTTGCCGCGGATCGTCTGGCGGCTGGAAACGTGACTGCTTTTGAAAATCGTCCCTCGTTTTCCCGAAACAGCTTGCAAAGCCCCAGGCGTCTCAGGGAGAACATGGGGCATTGACCGTATCCGGGGCTTCGTACCGAAGGTGTTGTATGCTGAACGCTTGTGTCAAACGATCACAACCATGGCTGTCGGCCATTCTGGCCGTCGTTTTGTGGGGACCATGTTCAGGCGGATCATTTGTCGAAGCGCAGCAGATACCAGCGGCTGGCGAAGAAAACGCGGCTGCGAAATCTGCGGGTGAGGAAGAAGCACAGGAAGTGCTCGTGGAGACGGAGCATGAGGTTGAGATCGATGGTCGCACCATCGAGTACAAGGCAACGGCCGGAAAGCTGGTCCTGCGCAGTGACGAGCTGAAGTCCCGGGCCTCCATGTTCTTTGTCGCCTACACGCGACCTGCGGAGAACGCTGCGGCCCGTCCGATCACGTTCTGTTTCAATGGAGGGCCGGGATCTTCATCGGTCTGGCTGCACCTGGGAATGCTGGGGCCCCGGCGAATTCGTTTCCCCGAAGATGCTTCGTATCTGAAGCCGCCCTATGTGCTGGAGTCCAATCCGTTGTCCCTGCTGGACATCACGGATCTGGTGTTTATTGACCCGGTCAGCACGGGCTACAGCCGTCCGGAGAAAGACACCAGCAAATCGGAATTTCATGGGTACGAAGAGGACGTGCAGAGTATCGGTCAGTTCATTCACGACTACACGACTCGATTTCTTCGCTGGCCTTCTCCGCGGTTTCTTTGCGGGGAAAGCTACGGCGGTGTGCGTGCTGCAGGTCTGGCCAGTCATCTGCAGGAGCGTTACAACATGGAGTTGAACGGTGTGGTTGTGATTTCCGGTGCGATTAACTTTCAGACGCTGCGTTTTTCCACATCGAACGATCTGCCCAACCTGTGTTTCCTGCCGGGTTATACGGCGACTGCGTGGTATCACAAGGCTTTGCCTGCGGATCAGCAGCAGCGGCCGCTTGCAGAACTGGTAGCCGAGTCGGAGGCCTTTGCGCGTGGCGAATATGCTCAGGCCTTACTGAAGGGGTCAGCGTTGCCTGAGGACGAGGAGCAAGCGGTGGCTGAGCGGATGAGTCGGCTGACGGGGTTGTCTGCGGAATACATCCGCCGCGCGCGTCTGCGGGTCACGATGGCTCGTTTCGGTAAGGAACTGCTGCGTGAGCGGGGGCTGACGGTTGGCCGATTTGACAGCAGATACTCGAACCGTGATCGGGACGACGCGGGTGAGACGTACGAGTTTGATGCGAGTGGTGCGGCCATCTTCGGGCCCTTCACGGCTACGTTTAACGATTATGTGCGGCGCGAGCTGAAGTTTGAGGAAGACCGGGTGTACGAGATTCTGACGGGCAATGTGCAGCCGTGGAGTTACCGCAGTTTTGAAAACCGGTATGTGGATGCTTCAGAATCGCTGCGAAAGACCATGACGGCGAATCCGTCTCTGAAGGTGTTCGCCGCGTGCGGGTACTACGACCTGGCGACTCCGCACTTTGCGATGGACTACACGCTGGACCATCTGGGTCTGGCCCGGGAGCTGCTCCCCAACATCACTCGTCGCTACTATGAGGCGGGTCACATGATGTACATTCACGAGCCATCTCATCGGCAGCTGCGTCAGGACCTGCTGGAGTTCTATGGGGACGCGGTTCCGGTCGTTCCGTAATGACAGGCGTAGCGAGCCGGTAGACCCTGCTGACGACAGTCACAGGTTAATCGGAACCGGAGTGGAGGTTGCAGGGGGGCCAACGTGCGGGAAGTTGCAGTTCCCGCCTTCCCCGGCTAATCTGCTGCGATATGTTCTGCCGTTTTTTCATCGACCGTCCGATCTTCGCCACAGTCCTTTCCGTCGTGATCACTCTCGCCGGAGCGCTAGCGGTTTACGCGCTGCCGGTGACGCAGTATCCGGAGATTGCTCCGCCGACGGTCGAGGTTTCCACGATGTATCCGGGAGCCAATTCCCGTGTGGTCGCGGACACAGTTGCTGCGCCGATTGAGCAGTTGGTCAACGGTGTGGAAGACATGCTGTACATGTCGTCGCAGTGCACGAATGACGGCAGTTACACGCTGACGGTGACCTTTGCTCCGGGCACCGATCTGAATCTGGCTCAGGTGCTTGTGCAAAATCGTGTCGCGCTGGCTCAGCCGACGCTGCCTGACGCGGTCCAGCGTCGGGGTGTGACTGTTCGCAAGAAGGCGCCCGGGATTCTGATGATCGTGAATCTGTTCTCCCCGGACGGATCCCGTGACAATCTGTATCTCAGCAACTACGCGACGATTCAGATGCGTGATGAATTGTCGCGTGTGGAGGGTGTTGGTGACATTTCGTTCCTCGGGCAGCGGGACTACAGCATGCGTGTCTGGCTGGATCCGCAGCGCATGGCCATGCGGCAAATCGGCACTCAGGATGTCCTGCGAACCATTGAGCAGCAGAACACTCAGGTTGCCGCCGGTCAGATTGGGCAGCAACCGACGACGGAGGGCCAGGTTTTCCAGTACACGATGACAACTCCTGGCCGCCTGGCGAACGAGAGTCAGTTTGGTGAAATGGTATTGAGGACGGATGAGAACGGCCGGATGGTGCGACTGCGTGATGTGGCTCGCATCGAATTGGGGGCCACGGCCTATGATCAGGTTTGTACGCTGAATGGCAAGCCGTCGATTGCGATTTCGATTTACCAGTTGCCGGGATCGAACGCCCTGCAGGTGGCAGATGATGTTCGGGCGCGGATGGTCGAATTGCGGCAGCGATTTCCGGAGGGGCTGGACTATTCGATTGTGTACGACACCACGCCGTTCATTCGCGAGTCTGTGGCGGAGGTGTTTGTCTCGTTGCGGGACGCTGTGATCCTGGTGGCGATCGTGGTGCTGGTGTTTCTGCAGGGGTGGCGTCCGGCCATAATTCCACTGGTCGCGGTACCGGTGGCGATTGTCGGGACATTTGCGGCGATGGCCGCCTTTGACTTCAGTCTGAACGCTTTGACGCTGTTTGGTCTGGTCTTGGCGGTCGGCATTGTTGTGGACGATGCGATTGTGGTGGTGGAGGCGGTTGAGCACAACATTGAGTTGGGATTGTCGCCGCGTGAGGCTTCGATACAGGCGATGCAGATGGTGGCCGGCCCGGTGATTGCCGTGGGACTGGTGCTGACGGCCGTGTTCATTCCCTGCGCCTTCATTTCCGGAGTGGTGGGGCAGTTTTTTCGTCAGTTTGCAGTGACGATTGCGGTTTCGACGCTGATTTCCGCCTTCAACTCGCTGACGCTGAGCCCTGCTCTGGCGGTCCTGTTACTGCGTCCGCGAGGGGCGGGGCAGCGTCTGGAAACACTGCCTCGCCCATGGCTGAGCCTGGCAGGCGCCTGGCTGGGATATTCGGTCGTCCGGGGGCTGCTGGAATCGTCGATTCGTAGTGTTGAGCCGCTTGCGTGGATCCCGGCGGACGTTTGGCCATGGGCGTTTGCCGGGGCCGGGATGATTGTGGTGTGGCTGTTGGGACGATTGGTGAATCTGCTGCTGGCGATGGGATTTTCGGCCTTCAACCGGGCCTTTCAGGGCGGGACCAGTGTGTATGTCAGTCTGGTGGGCCTGTTACTGCGCGTCAGTCC
>JALQWE010000382.1 GCA_023258825.1 Planctomycetaceae bacterium
ATCGCGCTGCTCGGACTGGGATGGCTGAGTTTCGGCCTGGTGCGGAATGAAGGCTTTGATGGCGAGTACTATCCGGAATTTGTCTGGCGATGGAGCAACCAGCACGAAGCCAACCTGCCTGAATTGCCTCGTACAATCCCCGTGTCTCCCACCGACACAACAGCCGTCCCCGATACCACAATTCCCGCGGAATGGCCGGGATTTCGCGGACCGCTGGGTGATGGCGTCGCCGACGGCGAGCCACTCTCCATCGACTGGCAAGCCAGGCCGCCTCGCGAAGTGTGGCGGATCCCAGTCGGCCCCGGCTGGGGTTCCTTTGCCTTCGATCAGGGTCGACTTTTTACGCAGGAACAACGACAGGAACAGGAAATCCTCAGCTGTTATTCGGCTCTCGATGGTAGTCTCCTCTGGAGCCACGCAGACGACAATCGCTTCACGGAAGTCGTCTCCGGAGCAGGGCCTCGCAGCACCCCGGCAGTCTCCAGGGGACGCGTCTTCGCCATGGGCGGCAAAGGACTGCTGACCTGCGTCCAGGAAGCAGACGGCCAGCAGATCTGGCAGCGCAACCTCGTGCAGGATTACCAGGCCCCAATTCCCATGTGGGGCTTCTCTGGTTCACCTCTGGTCGTCGATGACCTCGTCGTGATCTTTGTCGGCGGAACCGAGGACAATGGCTGGATGGCCTTCAGCGCGGACACAGGAGCGAAAGTCTGGGGAATCCCCTCGCCCGGTATGAACTACACAACAGCCCAACTGATGACCCTGAATGACCAGCGCTGCCTCGTCTTCTGCGATGGTCGCGGAGTTCACGGGGCTGACGTCGCCACTGGAAAGCTCCTCTGGACCCACCAACCCACAGGCTGGAATGGAACTCCCATGGTCGATGTCCGGCAACTCTCACCAACAAGTCTGCTGGTGGCTCTCGGCGACGGTATTGGGTTGACTCGTGTCGATCTGGAACGCGCAGAAGACTCATGGTCCTTTCGCGACGTCTGGACATCCAAACGCCTGCGTCCATCCTTCAACGATTCTCTGATCACCGACGGAACCATCTATGGTTTTAATCAGGCTGTGTTTTCCTGCATCGATGCCACCACCGGAGAACGCCTGTGGCAGGGCGGACGCTACGGGTTCGGACAAGCCATATTGCTGAAAAACGCGGGCTGCATCGTAGTCGCGGCCGAAAATGGCGATGCGGTTCTGCTGAAAACAAGTCGGGAAAAACTTGAAGAACTGGGCCGTATCCCTGTGCTGGATGGAAAAACGTGGAACCATCCCATCGCCGTCAACAACCAATTGTTCCTGCGAAATGGCAAAGTGGCGGTCTGTCTCGATCTTTCCAACTCCACGCAGCGCCAGCCCTGAACTCCAATCGCGCTGACCGGATCCGACTGGTAAAGGCACTACTCGGCGGGGTGAATCCCCTTCGCTAACTCCCTTTCCCATTCATCCAGCAGTGGCCAGTCTACGGCACACGTGCCAAAGTCCGCCATATGCTGGTACCGATCCAGCCGGTCGATCGCCGACTGCAGCAATTTTCGGTCATTGCGAAATGCCGGACCGTGGCTGGGAAGCAGCCATTCCACACCACTGCTCTGGATCCGTTTCAGCGAATCAATAAACGCCGGAAGATCCGACCCGTGGTGCGCATCAATGCTGCCGACACATCCATCTCGGAAAATGTTGTCTCCCGAAAACAACAGCTTCCCCAGCCGGAAAGACAACTGTCCCACAGCATGCCCCGGAGTGTGCCAGACCGCCAGCGACAAATCCTCAAGCGTCAGTGTGTCACCCTCGTCGATGGCCCGGTCAATCTTCAATTCCGGCAAATCAATGGAGATCTCCTGAGCCGGAATCTCCGCAAACGCCGCAATCCGATCGTTGGATTCCAGAATCGTCTTTGCGTGAGGATGAGCGACCAACTGCGCGCCGGGTAGCAGTTCCTTGGCACGGCGGAACCCCTGTACGTGGTCAGCATCGGCATGCGTCGCCACCAGGTAGCGACAATTCGCCAAAGGGAAGTCCATCTGCCGGATCAATTCAATCAGATCGTCGACCGTGTCCTCGTAACCAATGTCCAGCAGCATCCACTCGGTGTTCGAAAACACCAGATACACACAACAGCCCAGACGTCGACGCGCCTGAAAATTCAGCTCAATCACGTTCGGGAATAACTCGCGTCGTTCCAGCATCAGTGTGCCTATAACAGCGTGTAGAAAAATTGTCTGGAACTCAGGGACGCGAGGCAAACACAAGGACGCAGACAGCCATCTCGCCCCCCATTCGCAAACACAGCATGTCCAGCCGCTGGCCAGAGATACTTTGTCGCCCACTCACCACGACCGACTGTGGCCGCGTATTCACGCCTCAACGGCGATCCGCAGCGACTTGGGCCATTTGCTCCCGCACACATCCCAGTGACCTCAGCATGTCCCTGGAATCTGCTTTCCGCCGAATTTTAGCACTTCACCCGAAATCGACAAAGTCTCACAGGTTCCGGGAATTTCCCGGCAAGCCCTGCCCCAAACCAGTGACCGCTCCCGTTACCAATCCGGGATCCCAAGGCCGCTCTGGAGATTGCCTGAGTATCCCGCGGTGACCATAATCCGCCCGGTTTGATTCCTGACATCCCGCCATTCCCCTGCCGGAACGTCGGCTGTCACCGCTGATTCCTCACGCGGAGATATTACGTGTTGCTGATTTCTTTCCTGGTCGGACTCATTCTCAGCTGCTTTTCCTGCGGGTCGGCCTCAGGACAGCAGCCGGATTCCGCCGCATCGTCACCCAATAGCCAGCCACGCACCGCCCCGGAAACACGCCAACTGATCATTCACTCTGATGATGCCGGCATGAGTCACTCCGTGAATCTTGCCACGATCGCTGCGATGGAGTCCGGCCTGGTCACGTCCTGCAGCATCATGGTGCCATGCCCATGGTTTCCTGAATTCGCCGCCTGGGCTCGACAGCACCCGGAAAAGGATTTCGGCATTCATCTGACGCTGAACTCCGAGTTTTCCAGCTACCGCTGGGGGCCGGTCGCCGGACGCGACAAGGTTCCGACCCTCGTCGACAGCGACGGCTACCTGCACAGCTCGAAGGAAACCGTGCAGAAACTCGCCCGGCCCGCGGAGGTGGAAATCGAACTGCGCGCTCAGATTGACAAGGCGCTGCAGGCCGGAATTCGCCTGAGCCATCTCGATACTCACATGGGGACCGTCGTCTCCACCGGAGAAATGCTGGAGATCTATGTGCGGCTCGGACTGGATTACGACTTGCCGGTCATGATCATGAGACAGATCGATCCGGAACTCGCACCGTCTTACCCGGATCTGGCAGCAAAGAATCAACACTACATTCGTTTACTCGAGGCACAATCACTGCCGGCTATTGATTACCTCTTCCAGTTTTATGACGGGAAAAACCACCTCGAACGACAAAAACGCTATCTCGACACGTTCCGGACTCTGCAGACCGGTGTCACTCAGATGATCATTCACTGCGGCACCGATGACGCGGAATTGCAGGCCATCACAGGCAGCCACTTTCTCCGGGGAAGCGACACGCGGATTTTTTCGAACCCGGATATCCGCCGCCAGATTGAAGCCATGGGAATTCAGCTGATTTCATGGACGGAACTTCGAAACAACGAAAAAAAACGTCCCTGAAAACCCGTCCAAATTCATCCGAGCCGCGTTAACGGCCCCTCACGGCCGGCCTCTCGAGCTGCAACTCCACACAACCGCCGACGCCGTCAGCCGGCCCGCAGACTCAGGAAAATCTTGCCGCAAAAACGCCCCTCAGGCCTTCCTCAGTCCGGATCTGCACTGCTCTGGTCGCATCTCGCCAGGTTGTGTCTACTATACGTTCATACGTGTCAGTGGCGTTCTGAAGGTGGCCCGCAGCCCATCGGTTGTTTTCGTGACAGCCAATCTGCAGCAGCGCACAGCCTCCCGGCGTCTGATCTGATGAGATCACTCTCTACTTACGGAATAACGAATTATGGATCCAAATTTTCTCGTGTCTGTTCTGCTTCGCTGGATGCACATTGGAGCTGCGGTGGTGCTCATTGGCGGGCTGACAACTCTGCGGTTTGTTGTCACTCCGGTCCTCGCAGGACGCACACAGGAACTGGAGGCCATTCGGCTCCGCTGGAAGAAATTTGTGCACGCTGGAATCGGCCTGTTCATCCTCTCTGGAGGAATTAACTACTGGACAGCCATGCCTTCGCACAAAGGTGATGGTCTGTACCACGCCTTAATCGGCACCAAGATCCTGTTGGCCCTGGCGGCCTTCTTCTTCGCATCCGCCCTGGTGGGCCGCTCGTCCGGAACTCAGAAATTCCGCAATCAGGCGGCAAAATGGAGCGGCGTGG
>JALQWE010000383.1 GCA_023258825.1 Planctomycetaceae bacterium
GTTCCAGCGTCGCAGGCGATGGGGTTTCATTTCGTGAAAAAACTTCGCGCAGCCAAGGTTGGTGCCCACGGTCAGTGCCAGCAGGCTCAGCAGAATTGAGCGTCGGAATCGCGTTCCGGACTGTGCCGGGCTGACGAATTTGATTTGACGTGCCATCGCATGTGCCCGCAGAGGCTGAAGAGATTGATTCAACATCATTGCTGGACAGCGTATGCAGAAAGCCGGCTGTGGGGAATGGCGATTTGCCGGATGACGGCCCACCGGTGCCTGGCTCAGACCCGACGCGCCACCATGCTGAGGCTCATCACTGCCGCTGGCACTGCCGGGCTGGCGAAAACTGCCGGTCGGTGGGCCATGGGGGGGTGGGCCGTGGGTGGTGGGCCGTGAAAACTGAAAACTGAAAACCGCTCGCTTTAGAGGATGTCTGAGACTTCGATACCCAGCAGTGACAATCCGGTCCGGATCGCGCGGGCCATGAGGTCGCACAGGATCAGCCGGCTGTTGCGGAGTTCGTCGGATTCTGCGTTCTGCACGGAGCACTTGTCGAAAAACTGGCTGAATGCATCGGCCGTATCGAACAGCCATGCGGTCAGCAGATGCGGACGATAGTCGTTCAGCACGCTTTCGATGGCATATCCGAACATCAGCAACTGCAGTGCGAGCCGTCGTTCTTCGGGGGTTTGCAGCTGAACGGCCACGTTTTGAGTGCTGAACGACAGGCGATCGATCTGCAACTTGCGGAAGATCCCACAGACGCGGGCGTAGGCGTACTGCATATAGGTGGCGGTATCACCGGTGGTCGCCAGCATTTTGTCCCAGTCGAAGACGTAATCGCTGTCGCGACTGTGATGGAGATCGGCGTACTTGATGCCTCCCAGTCCGACGATTTCCGCGATTCGGGCTCGTTCTTCAGGGGACAGCAGGGGCACTTCACGTCGGTCATCATTTTCGTCGACGATGCGGCGTGCGCGATTGATGGCTTCGTCCAGCAGGCTTTCCAGCCCGACGGTATCGCCGGCGCGGGTTTTGTAAGGCTTGTTGTCGGTGCCCATCACGGTCCCGAAGGAGACATGCTGCAATTTGAGTCCCTGAATGCCCCAGAGCGCGGTGGTGGCGAACAGTTGCTGGAAGTGTTCGGACTGCCGCTTGTCGACGACATAGAGTACTTCGTCGGCCTTCAGCGCCTGTTGGCGGTACTGAATGGTGGCGAGGTCTGTTGTGGCGTAGGTGTAGGCGCCATCAGTTTTCTGCACGATGAAAGGCGCGGCATTGCCTTCGAGGAAGACGCAGGTGGCCCCTTCGGAAAGTGTGGCCAACTGCCGTGCCTTCAGGCTGCTGACGACATCGGCCAGCATCGGGTTGTAATAGCTTTCGCCCAGCGTCAGATCGAAGGTGATTCCCAGTCGGCGATAGATCTGGTTGAGTGCTTCGAGGCAGGCGGGGAGGAACTGATTCCAGAGGGCATTGTTTTCGGGATCTCCGGCGTGCAGGCGGGCGGTTTCGTCACGGGCTCGACGGGCGATGTCCGGATGAGCATTGGCGAGAGCCAGCAGTTCCGGGGTCTGCTGAATCCGCTGCACGGAGGCGGTGGCAGCGGCGAGATCGGCATTGGCTGCGGTGACTTCTTTTCCGGCGGTAGTGATCTGCTTTGCCAGTTTATCACTGGCGGCCGGATCGTTTTTGAGTCGCTCGAGTCGACTTTGGGCGTCGGTCAGGGCCTGTTGCAGGGCCGGCAGTTTGGCGACGGTTGCGTGATAATCCGACAGCTGGTTAACCAGTTTGTAGAGCCGGGCCAGTTCGTTGACCGGACTGAGCTGCCACGCTGCCTGATCACGGAAATGTCGATAGCCGTAAATGATCATGCCGAACTGTGTGCCCCAGTCGCCGATGTGATTGTCGCTGGTGACACGGTGGCCGACAAATCGCAGCGTGCGACAGATGGCATCTCCGATGACCGTGCTGCGCAGGTGCCCCACGTGCATGGGTTTTGCTACGTTGGGTGATGAGAAGTCCACGACGACATGGCGGGGTATAGCGACCGGTTGATAGCCGAGCCGATCATCGCCAGCGATCCGCTGAATCTGTGTGGCCAGAAAGTCGGTGCGCAGTCGCAGATTGATAAAGCCCGGCCCCGCGATTTCCGGCGGTTCACAAAGATCGGTCAGGTTCAGCCGTTCGACCACCTGTCGCGCGACATCGCGGGGCGCCTGACCGAGTTGTTTGGCCAGCGGCATCGCAAAGTTGGCCTGAAAGTCGCCAAAACGGGCGTCCTGTGCCGGGCGGATCATTTCCAGCAGCGGTGCTGCATCCGCCACAAGTTCCTGAAGTGCGGGGGCAAAACGCTGGCGAATCAAGGACAACAGGTTCATGGGGAACTGAACTTCCTGCGAGCGAAGGGGACAGAACAGCAGCGAACGTGGGACCGCGTTCCCGGCAAAGACCAGTGACAGGCGTCGTCGATCCGCCGGTATCTTCAATTGGCGACACCATTGCGGATTGACCAGGATCAACGCTGAGGGGCCGTATTTGGACAGTATAATCAAAGCCAGTGGGCTTCCCCAGCCAGACTGGCTGCAGAAACGCGGAGTCGTATGAATTCCGGTTTTTCGCCAGGGCCGCTGCCGGCAAAGTCGCCGGTGTCAGCAAGCTTTCCAGCTTTCACGGTCGTTCGTTCTTCGGGCAAATGGATCGCGGCCGAGCGCCGGGCAGCACCCCCCGACAGACTCGCGATTGCCCGGCGAATTCGCTAAAACAGAAACGGAAAGTGCTGCCCGCGGGGCTCGTGAAGGCTCCGGTACTGCCGATGCCGCAGGTCGCCCCGCAAGCCACATGGTAAGGTGGCTGGTTTGTACCGCGTCTCGATTGCACTTCCTCCCTGAATACTGCGAAGACTCCGCTCCCGGAACTACAGAAAGAGTGATGGCTATGCTGCGTGCTGCTTTGGGACTTGTACTGCTGATGTTCGTCGGGTGTTCCGGGGCCACGAATTCCGGCAACCCAGCCACCGATGCGACGCCATCGTCCGAGGCACCTACTGCGACCGCGGCAGGCGCCCGAAAGAAAATCGGCTTTTCAGCCCTGACCCTGACCAACCCCTTCTTTCGTATCATCGGTGACACCATGATCGCGGAGGGGCAGAAACAGGGCTACGAGGTGGTCGTCGTTTCGGGCGAGCAGGACGTGAATCGTCAAACCGCCCAGATCGAAGACTTTATTGTTCAGGGTGTGTCCGCCATTGTGCTGAATCCCTGTGATTCCCGCGCCATCGGAACAGCGATTCGGAAGGCCAACGAAGCCGGGATTCCGGTGTTCACCAATGACATCAAGTACGATGGCACCGATGGCAAAGTTGTCTGCCACATTGCCACGGACAATTTTCAGGGGGGAAAACTGGCTGGCGAAGCCATGGTCAAGCTGATCGGTGACACGGGCGGCAAGATTGCAGTGATTGATTATCCGGATGTGGAATCCTGTCAGTTGCGTGTAAAAGGATTTCGGGAAATCATTGATGCTCATAACACCACGACGGAGGCCGCAAAAATCGAGATCGTGACAACTCTGAGTGGCAAGGGAGCTCGCGAAGCCGGCCATGCCGCTGCCCGAGATGCGATCCAGGCTCACCCTGATCTTGTGGCCCTGTTCGCCATCAACGACCCGTCTGCGCTTGGTGCCCGCGTGGCCCTTGAAGAAGCCGGCAAGGCAGACCAGGTGCGGATTATCGGATTCGACGGGGCCATCGAAGGCAAGACCGCCATTCTGGAAGGGAAAATCGTCTGCGATCCCATTCAGTTCCCGGAGACCATGGGCAGCACCACCATCGAAATGATCGGGAAGTTCTTCGCGGGCGAGGATGTCCCGGCGGAAATCCTGATTCCTTCGGCACTGTATTATCAGGCGGACGCGGCCAGTGATCCGGCTTTGAAGAAATAGGGGGGATTAGGGGGCGACTGATGGGACGGAGGGGACTGATGAGACGGATGGGGGTGGGTTGCGCCGATTGAGGGGATTTTGCGGGGGGAATCTTGCTTTGAATACAGCGCACGTGCTGCAGACTCGCCCCCTTTTCTCGCTGGTGATATACTTTTCCTGAAGTTCCCATTCTTTTCAGACTACCTGACATGGAGTGCCGTTGATGACAAGGCGATCTCTGGGCCGTCGTGGTTTACTGCGTCTTTCTGCTGCAGTGTCTGCCGGGGCCTTGCTTCCGGCGGAGGCGTTGTTTGCTGCGAACGTCAGTGCGGCTGGTCCATGGGCGGCTCCGGATGATGCCCGGCTGCGGGCACTGAAAGATCTCAACGGTTATTTCCCCTTCACCGTACCGTCGTCCATCGCCGAATGGAAC
>JALQWE010000384.1 GCA_023258825.1 Planctomycetaceae bacterium
GTATTGAGGCAGGTTATCAAAAATACCCGCCAGGGTATGTAGAATGAATTCATCGAAGCACAGATCGTTGCTTCGATACCGGCCACATTGACCGGTCTTTTCCAACCTCGTCAGGAGTCACCACATGTCCTTGCCCCGCATCAACGAAGCTGCACCGGCCTTCACCGCCAACACGACTCACGGTCCCCGCTCGCTGGAGGACTACAAGGGCAAGTGGTTGATCCTGTTCTCGCACCCGGCTGACTTCACGCCTGTATGTACCACCGAGTTCATGGGCTTTGCCAGGAAGGCCGACTTGTTCAAGAGCATGAACTGCGAACTGCTGGGCCTGTCGATCGACAGCATCTATTCGCACCTGGCTTGGATGCAGAGCATCAAGAACAACTTCGGCGTCGAGATCCCGTTCCCCATCATCGACGACATCAAGATGGAAGTGGCACAGGCCTACGGCATGATCCATCCCGGAGCTGCCGACACCCAGGCCGTGCGCGCCACCTTCTTCATCGACCCCGAAGGCACGCTGCGCGCCATGGTCTATTACCCCATGTCGAATGGTCGCTCGATTGCCGAGTTTGTTCGCCTCATGCAGGCCCTGCAGACGGCTGACGCCAACAAGGTGGCAACGCCCGAAGGCTGGCACTGCCTGCACATGTACTATCAGGTGGATCAACAGGCCCTCAAATCCCTGGTTCCTGCCGATATCGCCTTCGGCCGCGCAGAAGTACAGGAAATCCTCGATCCGGCTTCCCCCGAGGCACCAGCACGCCTGCAGGTTTCGGTCGTGTCCGGCCACAAAGCAGACCTCGGTCTGATGATGATGGACCCCGACCCACTGAAAATCGATGCCGTCACTCAGCGACTGCGCGCCAGTCGCCTGGGCCCCGTGCTGAAAGCGGCCTGGTCCTTCGTCTCAATCACCGAAGTCAGCGAATACGTGCCAACTGCCGAACAATACGCAGAACGACTGCAGCGGGAAGGCACACTGCCGTCAGACCCGGCGTTTCAGGCAAAACTGAATGCCTACCAGCAACGGCTTCCGGCAATGAACCAGCAACGCCTGTACCCGGAAATTCCACCGTTCCCCGTCGTCACCTTCTACCCGATGAACAAGATTCGACATCCGCTCGCGAACTGGTACACCGAACCCTTCAGTGTTCGCAGTGATCTGATGGCCGAACATGCAACCTCCGGAATTCGATTTGCCGGTCGAGTTTCTCAGCTGATCACTGCCTCTACCGGATTCGACGACTGGGAATGGGGCGTGACCCTTTGGAGCCGCTCCCCGGAACATGTCAAAGACATCGTGTACTCGATGCGATTCGATCGCGCCTCTGCTAAATACGCCGAATTCGGCCCGTTCTACGTCGGTTACATCATGCCCGCCAGAGAGGCCCTGGAACATTTGCGCATCTGAGTACGTGGACTGGCTGGGGTTGTGGAGATTCGTAACACTCCACACCCCCACCGCACGTTTCCCCTGCACACGTCCACATAGACAATCATCCGTCTCTCGGACGTGCGTGTGGCCGACTTCCGGACTGCTGCTTCATGCCATTGTCGCGCGACATGACAGCGCCAAACGCAGCCAACTGACACTGGTTCAGCATTCGCGACGCCAACACCCCAAAACACCAAAAACCACCAGACCTCCTAAACTCCGAAATCAGAACCAGCCCACGGGAAGAGCAGGGAAATCCGAATAATCCTTACAGCCGGATTTGTCCCCGCAGTGCCGATTGCCGATACGTTCGAAACCCTCAGAGTCTTTTGCATGGAAGGCGAAAGCTCTTTTGCTGGGTCATCAAAACAGGTGATCGGATGAAGTTTGCACGAGAGATCGCAGGGTTGAGCATTACGGCTGTTGTGCTGAGTCAATGCGGCTGTTCTGCCAGTGGTTTTCGAAATCTGTTTGCAAAGAACCAGCGCAGCGAATTCCACACGCTGGAAGAACTGGACGCAAAGAAAGACGCGGCATCGGCAGAATCTGCTGCAGCAGCGAAGTCAGCAGAGACCAAAACCGCTTCGTGGAATCCCTTTAAACGCGACGCCGAAACAACAACTCCCGCCACCGCTCCGGACGCAAAAACAGCCAGCAAAGAAACAGGGTTCTGGAGGAATCCATTCGGCGGTGACCCTGACAAGGTGACTGATCCTTTCCTGCCGGCAGGCAAAGAAGCCGCGGCCAGGGCTGACGAAGTCCGCACAGCCGCCATGGAAGAGGACGAAGAAGAATCCGGCGATTCGGCTGCCAGCGACAACAGAATTGCCAGAGCATCCGCAGTTCGGGACGACGCGGATGGAGATGAGGCGTCGAAAATCACAGCCCGACCACGCAAATCGTCCGACACGGACTCCCTGCACGGAGCAGAGGAACTGGAGGTTGCAGAACCTCTGATCCTGAAGGCCGGCGAGCCCTCTCTGGCCGACAGGCGTGCAGAACTGGAACGTCAGAAAATTGTGGAGCTGGAAGAGTTGCTGGCCTCCGGCGACTTCCGCAGGAAAGCACGTACAGCACGCGAGACTATCACTAAAGCAGGCGTTGATGCTGAGACGCGGGCGCAGCGTGCGAAGGACGCCGTCGTTGACGGCAGTGCCGCAGCGGCCAGGCAGGCACGCACAGACGCCTCCGAACGCGTGGCTCAGATTGATAATTTCTTCGAAGAGCTTGAAGACGAAGGTTCTCGCGCAGCAGATCAGGTGACTGAAGAGGTGACCGAAGCCGCGTTCGAACTCGCCGAAGCGGATGAGCCGCAGGACGAGCAGTCGCAGTCAGAAACCTCAACCCGCATGAAACGCAGCACAACACCACCCAAAGGTGCTGGAACGAATGGGCGGAGCGATCGAGCTGCGTCCTCGGTGAGCACAGCGAAGTCGGCAGACACGAGCATCAATCTGTTTGACGAAGTCCTCGCATCCTCTACCGCCGCTGAAAATGAGGAGGATACTGAAGAGCACGCAGACGAACCTGCGGTGCGGAATTCTGTCGCAAAACAGCCCGCTGACAACAGCGACTTCCAGTGGCAGGCCTCACGTCCGACCGTGAAAACGGCGGCAGCCCGCGGCACCGCGAAAAACATCCGCCAGGTTGCTCTGACGGACGAATCCGCGACGACCGAAAACACCCGGGAAAAAGATCAGTGGCTTGAAGATGAAGTCTTCGCCCCGACAGCCTCTTTGAAAGCGCCAGCCCCCGGAAAAACCGTTGCGAAAGTACGCAATGTCTCGGGCACAACCGGCAATCGTGGTCAGCAATCCGTCGCGGACCCGTTCGTCTCGGGCGAACTGGAACAGACCAGCACTGAAACTCCAGCGGCAGTACCGACGCCGGGGATGCGACCAGAGCCCGATGAACGACGAGGCTCGGTCATTCCGGAAGCACCGCTGCCGGACGCGGACTCAGCGGCAGTCCCGGAAACTCCACAGGCCACAGCGCCGGCAGCAGCGATCTCGACTCGCAGTTGGATTGCCATCGCCGCCGGACTGGCCATTGTTGGCTTGCTGTTTCTGCCCTCCAGACGTCGCACGGGGATTCCGGCGACGGTCAGCGCGCAAAATTGAATCACAGACTTTTCGAGGAAAATCCGGTGCGTTTGCCAATGGCGCGGTAGGTTACTGCAGTAGACCAGTCTTTTCGGTGGAAATACCGCATTTTTCACACAAATCGCGCGGGCTTACCCCACCACCTGGTCGCATGTTCGGCATTTCCGCCACAGACGGAAGTGCGACTTGACTGGAGTCACCAATGTCATCGGATCCATGGGCTCGTCCGACGAAAGAAGATCTGCGTCGCATTCTGGAAAGTCTTGAGAAGCCGGACGCACCAAACTCCCGCGTGGTGGAACGACTGGACTTGTCGGTCCCGGCGGAGATTCGAACGCAGCGCGGCAACATCATTCCCGCGATCACTCGTGAAATCAGCCGCAACGGAATCGGTCTGCTGCACCGTGGTGCCATCTCCCCCGGTGAGGTCTACGTGCACATGGCCAGCGAAACGCGCGAATTCTACTACCGCGTTCGCATCGAATGGTGCATGCCCTGTGACCAGGGAATGTTCCTCAGCGGCGGACGCTTCCTGCCAGTCCCGGAGGACAAACGCTAGGCCAGGGAGGTCAGCAGCTTGAAAAAAGGGGTCAGGAACCAATAGCCTAAAGGCCCGAAGGGTGCTCCGCAGCATCGGAAAAGGGGTCAGGACCCAATAGCCAAATGGCCCGGAGGGTGCTCCGCACTATTGGGTCCTGACCCCTTTTCCGATGCTGACCCCTTTTCCGATGCGCACTATTGGTTCCTGACCCCTTTTTTAAAGCCCTCTTTTCAAGCTCCGGATTC
>JALQWE010000385.1:0-281 GCA_023258825.1 Planctomycetaceae bacterium
GGCATTCAGCCAGTAGCATTTGAGCCAGCTTGCCTCGCAGCATTCCAATGAACCTGGCGTCTCACCCGCGTCCCTGTTCGTACTCTCCACCTGAGTCATTCAGAACAGCCAGCAGCCGCGCCCCGAAGAATCTCACGAGCGTTTAGTGAAAGCGACCGGGATCTTCCGGAGGCTTCAACAGGCCGGCAGACGATTCAAAGAACCGTCTGCGGCGACCAATGGGCTGTTCCGACTGCCGCGACTGTTCTTCCAGATCCTGCAGATTCGCCTGACAGACGCGA
>JALQWE010000385.1:326-4326 GCA_023258825.1 Planctomycetaceae bacterium
TCTGCAGATGAAATTCGACGTATTCAGAGGAGTCGGCCGGCAACGTCCTCAGCAGAAAACTGCCCAGTTCATTCCGGGTCGGACAACTGAGCCGATGTCGCTGCCAGATCTCCCCGATGGTGTTTCCGCCCTGATCGCGATTACGGATAACCTCCGCGACACGACGCTGCAGGTGTGGATCGGCCCGCAGCTGTTGCTCGAACTCCGCCATGCGACTGCCGGGAAGCAGTTCCTCCAGCCACGCAACAACTTCGCGATCCGTCCATTCCATCTGCCCCACTCCATCCGCTATGCACCCGTCAACACTCGCCGGTCAACAGCGAGCCGACGCTGAGCCCGCCGGTCAACTGATCTTCGGGAGTATGGCAGAAGCGACCGGAGAACGCGACATCGGAAAATGACAGCGTATCAACGCCGGTGCATGCAACCGTTGTCAGGCAGGCATACAGCTCGAACCACCCCGGCAGCAGAATTCTGACCGGGAGCTCAGACAATAGTGCTGGGATCAACGAGAACGGCTCCGCATCAGCGACGCGCTGAGCAGTTGAGAGGAACTCTGACAGCAGGCGACAGCCAGGCTGAGCGCCGGGACAATTGCGGGGATTATTCACGACTCTACGAATCGTGGTCGATAAGGGAAAAAAGGGCAGAGCAGCGGGGCACCTTGTGGAAGCGGCGATGACTCGCTAAAGTCTGGGTAGGTAGTTGCGCAACCCGGGCTCACTGCTGCTCAACCGGGCCTGCCGGGCACTCGCTGATTTGCACTGGTTCCGACAGGAATGACAGACGAATTGGCGTGGGGCCATGGTGCCCGGTATCTGTCTGCACCTGCTGGATTGATAACTCCGCTGATGTTTGTTGTCTGCCTGCCGCCCTGTCGACTTCCCGGAAGCAGTGTTTGTGCAATACCGGCCCTACCACAACTCAGATCCGCCGCGACTGCACCTGCTGTGGCATGCCTGCCAGTTGGGTCGGAATGCGGCCGAGGGTTTTCCCTGTGACGTATTTGAGCTGTTTGCGATTTCGCCGCCATATTTTGATCGCAAAGGACTGATTGTCGCAGTTGATGGATCGAGGGTCGTCGGCTTTGTGCATGCCAGCTTTGCCGTAAATGCCTCGGAAACAGCACTCGATCAGACTCAGGGGGTGATTGCCGCGATCATGGTCCACCCCGACTATCGCCACCAGGGGATCGGTAGTGAACTCGTGCGACTAGCCGAGCAATACCTGCGTGGGCAGGGTGCTGTCACCGTGGAAGCCGGAGCCGGGCTGAATCGAAATGGATTTTACTGCGGCATCTACGGGGGCCTGGAAGCGTCGGGGTTCTGCAGCCAGGCCGCCGATTGGAAGGACTTTTTCGCCCGACTCGGCTACGCCCCAGGTGCCGAGACATACGTCTTTCGTCGCGACCTGCTGAAAAGTCGTGATCCGGTGAACGCCCGACTCCTCAGAACGCGCCGAAATCTGAATCTGGTGATTACCGACCGCCCCACGGGCGAATCGTGGTGGTGGTTTGTGCGGTTTGCTCATCTGGATTCTCTCCGATTCGAACTCAGATCCCGCGAGGACGACGAACTCGTGGCCTCAGGGCAGATCATCGGCATGGATTTGTTTATTCCCAAATGGGGCGTACGCAGCGTTGGAATTCGTGGGATTTACGTTCCCGAATCGCGTCGGCGATTTGGCTATGCCCAGGCACTTGTCCTTGAAATCTGCAAACGGCTGCGAGAAGAATCAGTGCAGTTGGTGGAGGCCCAGGTGGCCTCTGACAACGCGGCCGCCGTCGAATTGTTCACCGCCGCCAAATTTGAACTGCACGCACGGCTACTCACCTTTCGCAAAACACTCTGACCTGACAGCCGCCTGGGGCTGCGGTAGCCAGGCCGTTGCGGGTCCCGAACCGCTGCAGAACGAGTCGCCTGCCGCGAGACAACTAAACGCTGGTTCGTTTCGCTGCCACACACCGCAGCGTAACAGCGTCGCACAGCAGATCTGAGCAGGAGCCGATGATGATACCCGACACATTAACGGCAGGTTGGCGCGAGATCTTTGCTGAGCCCTCGGTGAGAAACGGACTGACGCACCTGGAAACGTTTCTTGCCGGTGAGCGGCGCGAGTTTTCTGTATTTCCAGACCGCTCCAACATATTTCGGGCGTTTGAACTCACGCCGCTGGAACGGGTCCGAGTTGTGATTCTGGGCCAGGACCCCTATCACGATGATGGGCAGGCGCATGGGTTAAGTTTCTCAGTGCCGCGGGACATTTCAATCCCGCCATCGCTTCGCAACATCTTTCGCGAATTGCAGGCGGACCTGGGTCATCAGCCGCCACCCCACGGGTGCCTCGACGCCTGGGCTGAGCGGGGGGTTTTACTGCTCAACACAGTCCTGACCGTCCGTGCGCACGAAGCCAACTCCCACCGTGGGCAAGGCTGGGAGGAGATCACCACGAAGGTACTGGAACGCGTGAATCAGCGTCCGGCGGTCGCCTTTGTTTTGT
Organism: Planctomycetaceae bacterium; assembly: GCA_023258825.1. Taxonomy (GTDB): domain Bacteria; phylum Planctomycetota; class Planctomycetia; order Planctomycetales; family Planctomycetaceae; genus SXXK01. Next base: position 2,826 of record JALQWE010000385.1, read on the forward strand.
GGGGAACGGCGGCATGCCGGCTTGCCGGTGCCCTGAGTTCACGGCATCTGATTCTCCAGAGCCCTCACCCATCACCGTTGTCAGCCTACCGAGGCTTTTTTGGAAGTCGGCCATTTTCAAGGGTCAATGACTTCTTTCAGCAGCGAGGGGAACCTGCCCTGGACTGGTCGGTGGATCAGGATGCCTGAACATGGGCGCGAGGGTCAGTCCCCGGAGGGGAGACAGCTGGTGAGCACAGCCCGGCCGCGCATGCCGATAAAAGGAGCAGCCTCCACGAGAAGTAGGGAGATTACCAGGGCAAATCAGTGGTCTTCGAAATTGTCGCTCTGCAATTCCGAAAATAGAGAGAACATTGACGGCGAGGAAGAAAACGGTCCTGCCGATCAAAGATACCAACGGGAAAATTCGTGAAATTGTCAAAAAATCACGAACATTTGACTCAGGAGGACGCGTCTGGATGCAGACGAAAGCACTGGCGGGATCACACAGGCAGCCACAACCAGGCGGAACGTCGTTGGGCTGGGAGAAGTAGAATTGCCGTGATGTTTCTTGACAAACCGGCGCCGCGTTCCCAGGATTTGAGAAATTGGAGCAGTTTTTGCTCCCCCACCCTACGTCCCACCTCGGTAATCCCTGCAGTCCTGCAAGGGTCCAGCCAGCCTCAAGCAATCAGTCCTGATTCCCTGGTCATTTGATTAACGGGCTTCCGTTGATCGCGGCTGGGCGTAAGGTTTTTTGTCTGGTCACAGGATCTTCTGGTAACCTTGAAGACTCGCGGTTTCTGTAGGGTAGAATTACAGTACAAGGTTCGTTCTGAGTGTCATCAGCGGGCAAAAGTGGCATTGGCTGGTGTCCGTTTTTTTTCCTGGAGAGAGTTGGATGATTTCTGGACAGTCTCGCAGAAGTTTTCTGCACGTTGGATTCTGTGGTGGCATTGGCCTGAGTCTGGCTCAGTACTTCCAGTTGAAGTCGGCTCAGGCGGACATCAAGAACTACGAGAGTAAAGAAGGATCAGCGAAGTCTGTCATCTTCATCTTTCTGCCTGGCGGAATGGCTCATCAGGAAAGCTTCGACCCCAAGCCGTACGCCCCGATTGAATATCGTGGCCCGATGTCTTCGATCGAAACCAACGTGCCCGGAATTTTCATCAACGAGCGATGGGTACAGACCGCGAAGGTCATGGACAAGATCACGATCTGTCGCAGCATGACTCACGGCGAGGCGGCTCACGAGCGTGGCACACACAACATGTTCACCGGTTACCGCCCCAGCCCGGCATTGTCCTACCCCAGCATTGGCAGCGTTGTCAGTCACGAATTCGGACCGCGCAACAATATTCCACAGTACATCTGCATTCCCGGACAGCCGAACGAGTTCGCTGGCACGGGCTACCTTAGTTCCTCATTCGCTCCGTTCAGTCTGGGATCAGACCCGGCGGACGGTGGCTTCACTGTACGCGACCTGAAGTTGCCGGGCGGGGTGACCGACGAACGCTTCAACC
>JALQWE010000386.1 GCA_023258825.1 Planctomycetaceae bacterium
AGAATTCCCGGCCATCACAGCGACTCCTGAACATTCCCTGAAAACTTGATCTGCAAGGCCGGGCTTAGGTCTGAATGCCGCATCGGAGTTGGCCCCGGAGGGCGGTCCAACGCGGTCAGCGTCTGCCTGAACTTTTGAACGATCAGCCAGCCACCAGCAATTTCATCTCACGCACTGCGCGTTCAAATCCGACGAGCACGGCCTGCGAAACGATGGAGTGACCGATATTGAGCTCATGCACGCCGTGAATCTGCGCGACGCGGGTGACGTTCTGGTAGTTGAGCCCGTGTCCGAGATTCAGAATGAGCCCCTGCGAACAGGCGAACATGCCCGCCTCACGCAGCCGTTCAAATTCCCGATCCACGCTGCTTTTGCCGCGAGCGTCTGCATAGGCACCCGTGTGCAGTTCCACCGCCTCAACGCCCAGTTCCCGCGCCTTCTGCACCTGTGCCACGTCCGGATCGATAAACAGGCTGACCAGGATTCCGGCCCCCTGCAACTGATCCACACACTGACGCACCCGCTGCTCATGAGTGATGACGTCGAGCCCGCCTTCGGTGGTGATCTCTTCCCGACGCTCCGGAACCAGCGTGGCCTGATCCGGCCGTGTCTGCAACGCAAACCTGGTGATCTCGTCGGAAACCGCCATCTCAAGATTCAGACGAACACGCACGGTGTCGCGAAGAATCCTGACATCCCGGTCCTGTATGTGCCGCCGATCCTCACGCAGATGGACGGTGATGGCATCTGCCCCGCCCAGTTCGGCCAGCACAGCGGCGTGCACCGGATCCGGCTCATTTCCGCGACGCGCCTGGCGAATGGTCGCCACATGATCAATGTTCACTCCCAGCAATGGCATCCTATGGCACTCCTGATCGCTCAAATATCCCGGCCAACACTCACGGCACCGTCGGCACAGACCAGCGCCAAACAAAATCAGAAAGAAACGGAAGTCTGCCAGTCCGCCGCGTTGCCCCGTCAATGTCCCGCTCCCGACCGCGGCTCACGCCCCGATAGTGTCGTCTATCGGCGACCAAGTTGCAAAGTTTGATCGTCAGCAGTTCCCCTTGTTCCCACGAATCTTCAATTCCAGACGTGGACGTCGTCAGCCCCCCGAATTCCTACACCTGAGCTTTTCGTCGTCCGGGCAAGGTTTCTCAAAATCAGTTTAAAAGGAAGAAAACACGAGTATTCCGCTGAGATTTTAGTGCAATTCGAGGCCGAATCTGCCATCCGCCGCCTAAAAGGCTCGCCAATTATCAGAAATTCGGCATGTTGCGTGCTTACCGATCGCGACAGACGTTCAACCCCTGCCGTTATGGCAGTGGGCTGATGATCTGTGTCGCTCCAAACAACCGCTGCCCCCAAAAACCATTCCAGCGGAATCTTCAGCCGCAGTGGTGCAATGCACTTGCACTGCAGGCAAACATTCCGTGCCGAAAGAAAGGAGCCGGTGGTGTGTTTGGAGCTGTGCAGGGGTGGTTTTCCGATTGTCCGAAACGGCCAGAGCTGGCACCGATTGACGGATTCCTGATTTCGTCCACTCGGTGTGAGTGAATTGGCAAACCATCCCGATTCTGAAATGATGCTGTGCATTGCAGGACTGAGCAGGAAGGAAACTGAGACCGGCTTCATGGAAGGAGATTGGCTCATCCAACGAAACATGGCTGCTGATTTTTGAAAAATGTTCTCCGAGAAACCTGACGGAAGGCAACAGTCGCAGCGACCGGTCTAAGCGGTTCTGCAGAGGCCTGGTGATCGTCCCGTTTTGTTTCTGGTTAGTTTAAGTCGTGATCGGTATTGGTGATGTGGTCATCATGGCGTTTGTCAGGCCTCCTCTGGCCAGACCACGCTGTGTCAGGTGAAAGTGGATTCCGGTGCTGCCGGATTCCCCTTGTGCCTGTCACTGGGCAAACGTTTCTCCGGTTGCAGTCGGAACCGGGCTCGGAACAATCGCTACCTTCTCCGATCGTCAACAACTGGATGGATAGAAGAATTTGGTGCGGTCGTGTCGGCCGCTCCTGTGGAAATTTCGAAGCGAAAGACAGAGACCCCAGCATATGAGTTCCTCGAAAAACCCCACAACTGAGATCATGATCGAAGCGCGCGGCCTGAGTAAGTTCTACGGCGACTTCGCAGCAACACGTGACGTCACATTCAAGGTTCCCCGCGGTCAGGTGTGTGCCTTTCTTGGTCCCAACGGGGCCGGCAAAAGCACCACCATGAAAATGCTGACCGGATTTCTGGCTCCCAGTGCCGGCGAGGCGTTTCTGGCCGGCTACAACGTGGCTGAGGATCGACTGGCCGCCAGTGCTCACCTGGGTTACCTGCCGGAAAACGGACCGTTGTATGTCGAAATGACGCCAGAGAGCCTCCTCGAGTACATGGGCGAGGTACGAGGCCTGACTGGTAGCGCACTGGCTCAGCGAATGGCCTGGGTTTCGGATAAGTGCTGCCTTGCCGAGGTCTGGCGAAAGCCCATCTCCAAACTCTCACGCGGTTTTCGTCAACGCGTCGGTATGGCCCATGCCATGCTGCACGATCCGGATGTTCTGATTCTGGACGAACCGACCAGTGGTTTGGACCCCAATCAGGTGGAAGGTGTGCGCAATCTGATTCTGGAATTGGCAAAGACGAAAACGATCCTGCTGTCGACGCATATTCTTCAGGAGGTTCGAGCGGTCTGCAGTCGAGTGGTCCTGATCAATAATGGCAAGGTTGTGTTCGATGGCCCCACCGCGGACCTTGGGAACAACGAAGTGGAAATGGAATCTCATTTCCGCAGAAAAACACTGGCTGGCGTCTGACGACGCGCCATGCCGTTCGCCGTCATGCGTCTGCGGGAAAACTGCCGTTCGTGCGGGTACTTGCTGACAACGTCGGCGGCGGGATCAGTGGAAGTGGCAAGGTTGCTGGTGAGAACCACGAGATGCACCGGCCGAGTGACTCACTGAACCGCCGAATAACCTTCGGCAACACACATCTGAACAGGTTGTGACACGTCGAGTGTGACAGACATTCAAATTGAACTTGTTTAAAACAAACCTATTTCTTCTATAAACACCCTGTCAAAGGGTGTAGTGAAAACTGCCAGGGAAAGTTTATGATTCGCAGGCATGTGATACGGGCTGTTGCCAGAAGAAACTTCCGCAGTTACTTTTCCGGAATCCTGGGATATCTGTTTATCCTTGTGTTCTGTGTGGCATCTGCGGCCATGACATTTTCCACGACGTTTTTTGCGGCCAATCAGGCCAATCTTGATCAGCTGACCCAGGGATTTCCCTGGTTGCTGCTGTTCGTGATTCCCGCGATTACCATGGCAGCATGGGCCGACGAAAGAAAGCTGGGAACAGACGAACTGCTATTCACTATGCCGGCGACAGAAGTGGAAGTCCTCGCCGGGAAGTACCTCGCCGTGCTGGGCGTCTACACAGTCGCACTTGGGTTTTCGCTTGTTAATCTGCTGGTACTGTTCTGGCTGGGATCACCGGACCCGGGAGCCATCATGGCGTCCTACGTCGGTTACTGGCTGGCCGGTGGAGCTCTGCTGACTGCCGGTATGCTGGCATCCGCGCTGACCAACAGTGCCACGGTAGGATTTGTGCTCGGCGTCGTTTTCTGCTGTGTGCCGATTCTGCTTTACTACGTGACTGACGTAGTGGAATGGCTGGCAGGCTTGTCGGGATCCGCCAGAGACATGTTTGAGCTGCGGGATGCTTTGTCATCGCTCAGCCTGCAGCAACAGCTTCAGGATTTCAGTGTCGGCGTGTTGCCTCTGACCGGAATCGTCTGGTTCGTGTCGTTCTCTGCGGTGATGCTGTACCTGAATCTGGTCGTCATCTCCAAACGCCGCTGGGCCGAGGGACGTGAACGCTCCATGGGTCTGCAGTTTGCGTTGCGAACGCTGGCGGTCGTGATCACCTGCGGGTCACTGCTGTTCATCCTGGCAAAGATGCCGCTGCGGGCGGACATGTCAGCCGAAAACCTGTTTACCCTCGCGGACGCCACACGCAGTACGCTCGCTGGTATTCGTGGTCAGCAGCGGGTCACCATCCAGGCGTTCATCAGCCCGGAAGTCCCGGGTGACTATGTCGAGACACGTCGGCAACTGGTCGGCTTACTGCGTGAGTTTCGTCGCTCCAGTGGTGGTGCGATCGAATTGCGGGAGATTTCTGTCGAGCCGTTCAGTGAAGAAGCAGAACAGGCCCGGGCACTTGGTATCGAGCCCGTAAGACTTCAGTATGACCGAGACGGCAAGCGAGAAGAAGCCGAGGTATTTCTCGGGGCATTCATCCAGAGTGCCTCGGACGAACTGGTCATT
>JALQWE010000387.1 GCA_023258825.1 Planctomycetaceae bacterium
GTGGACATGGTGGCTACTATCAGGCCGGTCGTTTCGCGCCGTCCGGAGACATCATGGTCAATGGGGGCGGCTATGTCTTCGGATATGGACGCAAGCCGGAGTACTTCCGCTGGACGACGACCATGGAACGACAGCTGTACGCTGCATCGCCGGAACCTCCAACCATTCCCGAAAATTTCGTGAAGAAACCCGGTGCCGCGGAGGGTAAAAAAGGTGCTGTGCAGAGCCAGTTTGCCCAGTTCGGAAAAGCCCCCGCGCTTGATCCCACCGGTAAACCCATCACTGTCGAAGCCTGGATGACCGCAACAAATCCCAATGGCGTCATCGTGGCTCGAGGTGGTCCGCAGGACGGCTTCGCCCTGACACTTGAAACGGGATAACCCACCTTCCTTGTCCGCTCGTCCAGTCAGCTCACCTCCATCGCCGGCCCAAAACGCATCGTCGGCGGCTGGCACCACGTGGTGGGTGTTCTGACCACGGATCTTCAGATGCGACTGTATGTCGACGGTCAGCTGGCCGCCGAAGGAAAGGCCCCGGCGCTGATCACCAAAGATCCCGCTCAGCCACTTGATATTGGTGATGACACAGGCAGCCCGGTCGGTGAATACACACTGCCGAATCAGTTCGTCGGTATCATTGATGAAGTCCGCCTGTACTTCGCGGAAGTGGACGCCGACACCGTCAACGCCCGGTACAAGGAAGCCGCAGAAATGCATCCCGAACCCGCACTGGTGGTCAGCTTTGACGACAACACCGCACGCGACATGTCGCTGCACCGCAACAACGGCACTCTCAATGGAGGCCAGCCTGTGGAAGGTCGCTTTGGACAGGCCATCAAATTCAGCGGCCGGAAAAACGGTGCCGGGAAACAGGCTAATCCCGCAGCAGCAAACACTCCCAACAGTTTGATCGAACCCAAATGGAATGTTGACGTCCCCGTGTATGTGCGTGCGATGGTCCTCTCCGGATATCACCTGTTTATCGCTGGTCCCCCCGATCTGATCGACGAAGAAGCCACCTTCCGACAACTCGCGCAGAAGGATCAGGCCGTTGACCAGCTGCTCGCCGCTCAGGACGCCGCTATTCAGGGGCAACAGGGCGGAAAACTGGTGACGGTGAACTCCGAGACCGGGGAAATCCTGCACACACTTCAACTGCAGGGACTGCCGTCATGGGATGGCCTCGCGGCAGCTCGTGGCCAGTTGTTTCTGACCACGCTGGATGGACGCGTGCTGTGCCTTGGAGGCCAGTAAGTTTCGAGGGGAATTTCTGTCGCTGACTCTGCAGGTGATGTATGTCCAATCAATTGCTGTGCCCCGGGATTCCTGATCCTGTCCCAGGGCCCCCACGCGCTCCGCTGTACCACAGAAGAATCGTGGCGTTCATCGCCTGTCTCGTCACCTCGGCCGCCGTCTGGGCCTGCAATATCCCGGTGTTTCGATATGCCCTCGAACGCTGGACACCGGATGTCTGCGAAATCATCCTCTTCACTCAGGCACCACTGTCGGCCGACCAGGAAACCTTCGTCCGTAAGCTCGAACGCCAGTCCAGTCTCGTCGGGGGACCTGCCAATTCCCGCGTCCTTCGCGCCGAACTTCAGGCACTCACCCCGGAACTCGAAGCCGTCTGGCAGTCCGTGCAACAGACACCGAATCGAAAGCCTCCGTGGCTGGTCATTCGATCCCGCTATGGGAAAGATCGCATCACCAATCACTGGTCCGCTCCCCTGCAGGAATCCCTCGCCGTACCCATTCTGGATTCACCGATTCGTCGCGAACTGGCCCAACGCTTACAGAAAGGCGACGCGATTGTCTGGCTGGTGCTGAAACCGGCGGCAGCCACCGACGGCAAGGATTCCATAGCCACCACGGCGGCATTGAATCTGCTGCAGGAACAATGCGAGACCTTGCCGGGGAAACTGGAACTCCCCGAAGGCATCGGTCTCCAGGGGTCGGAATTGTATTCCGAAGTCCCCCTACTGCTGCAGTTTTCCGTTCTGGAACTCAGTGCCGCAGATCCACAGGAACAGTACCTGATTCGACAGTTGACCGGCTTTCAGCAGGCCAACTTCGATGCGGGCGAAGCACTGGTTGTGCCCGTCTTTGGACGCGGACGAGCCCTGGAAGTCATCCCGGCCTCCCGCCTGGACGCTGATCTGATTGAAGACCTGTCTCGGTTTCTCTGCAGCGCCTGCTCCTGCCAGGTCAAGGAACAAAACCCGGGTTTTGATCTGTTGATCACGACTCCCTGGAATACGCAGTTGTTCGGCGAAGATGCTCCGCTACCACCAGCGTCTCCAGACCGAGGCACCGGTCGCGACGAAAAGCCGACTCTGCTGCCCATCCCACCCGGCCGGCAACCAGCAAAACGCTGACTTGCTACCCCCACTCCCTTCACCATATTCCCTACTCACCACTCACTATCAGCTACCTACTACTACCCACCCACGCGAGCTCATCATGAACATCAACTGCGGCAGCGCCATACCATTCGTTGCGACGATCCTCCTGCTGCTCAGCAACGGCATGGCGGCTGCACAAACTCCCGTCCGCGTCCTTGTCTGGGACGAACAGCAGCCTGAACAGAAACAGGCCTACGGCGACAAGTTCCTTGGCGAAACCATTGTCGCCAGCCTGCGGAATCGCCCCGGGCTCAGCGTCAGATCCGCCGCCCTGCGCGATCCGGATCAGGGGCTGTCTCAGAATCTGCTTGATCAGACGGATGTCCTGATCGTCTGGAGTCATGTGCGGGTTCGCGAGCAGGACGACGACATCATGGAGGCTGTTGTTCAGCGCGTCCAGCAGGGCCGACTGTCCCTGATCGCCCTGCACTCTGCACACTGGCACAAAGTCTTTGTGCGCCTGATGCAGGAACGTGCAAAGACCGATGCACTGCAGCAGATTCCCGAGACTCAGCGGGCCTCAGCCAAATGGGAATATGTGAACGCCAGTCCCTATGGGAAGGGCGTCAAAGCCGATGACCGGCTGACACCGTTCCTCGAAACCGGCACCGATGGCGTTTTCAAACTGACCCTGCCGCAGTGCGTGTTTCCGGCATGGCGTCCTGATGGCGCGCCTTCACATGTCACCACGCGACTGCCCGATCACCCGATTGCTGCCGGCCTGCCTGCCACATGGGATATCCCGCACACGGAAATGTATGGCGAACCTTTTCACGTCCCCGAGCCGGATGCAGTGATCTTTGAAGAACGCTGGGACAAAGGAGAATTCTTTCGCAGCGGCTGCCTGTGGAAAATCGGGAAAGGACATGTCTTTTACTTCCGTCCCGGCCACGAGATTTTTCCCGTCTTTCTGCAGGCAGAGCCACTGCGTGTCCTTGAAAATGCAGCGCGATGGCTGCCCACAGCAGCGACAGAATAAGCCCGGCAACGGGGCTCCTCCCTGTCGAACCCGTCAGCGAATTCCTCGCGCTGACGCCTGCGCCTCCTGCAGCAGCGTCTTCATCGCCTGTCCCATGGCGTCACCAATCAGATAATACGTCTCTGCATTCGTATTCCAGTGATAACCCTGACCACTGGGTGACTCTTCCTTCTCGCGCCAAAAGGTACGCGTTCCCACAAAAGCCACATTGCCGCGAAACTCCGGATACTCAGCCACTGCGGCCTGGGCTTTCATCAGCGACAACGCTCGTGGATGAGTCTCTTTCAGACCGGTCATGCCTGTTTCAGCAATCACAAACGGAAGCTTCTCCACACCCAGATCCCGTCGAAGATCACGAATCAGGTGCGCCAGATTCGACTCATACTCTGCGTTGAATGAGTCGCTGATTCGATCATTCCAGCCCTGATGCCAGCCGAACCCACACAACTCCCAGCGACCATCAGACCCCGGCACCAGTTCCTCAAGCCTCGAATGAGTCTCCTTCGTCAGACGCAGAATTTCCCGGTAATAATGGCCCACAGCCTCCGGATTTGCCGCGAGTTCCGCATCCCGTTTTTCCCCCAGCGAATAGGGAATCTTTCCGGCACTCGGCGGGCGAAAATCTACCGCCAGACTTTTTCCTCCCCACGCGCACTTGATCAACAGCACCGGCTCAGCCAGCGCATCGCCCATGACCCAGCCGAATCCCAGCTCCGGTCCGATCCGGTCACTGTTTGCACCATACCCCGCCGTTAACGCACCATGGCGATCCAGATAAGAAATCCAGACGTCGTTCCGAACACTCCAGCCCCCCTGCGCATCCACCAGATGTGCAAATCGCTCCGCAGATTCAGGAGCCCGCGCGAGGAATTCCAGGCTACCACGCCCACCATTGCGAGCC
>JALQWE010000388.1:0-3987 GCA_023258825.1 Planctomycetaceae bacterium
AACTTTGACGTTCTTCAGCAGGTAGCTCGCGATATCACGTGCTTCTTCAGGGCTGAGATTTAATGAGGGCATCCGTCCCGAGGGCCGTACCAGATGCGGTTCTCGCAAAAATGAAATCAAACCGCCCAGCGAGTACTTTTGGTCGAGGGCCCCGAGTGGCATCAGAAAATCCGGACGAACCACCTCGGCAACAGGAGTCTCCGTTGTCTCTTCGTCTTCGGCGTCCGGATCCGGAACAGCAAGTCCTCGCCGAATTGCAGTGATGACTTCATCTGTACGTTGATCACCGTGACAGGCGGCGCAGCCGATTCGGTGGTACAGGTCTTCTCCCCGACGCACCGCATCCTGACCGATCGCCTGAGCCCGCCAGGTACTTCCGTCCGTCAGAAATGCTGTGATGGCCTGAATGTCCTGTGCATTCTCAGAAAGCTTCTCAAACCCCGGCATCGCCGTCCCGGGCTTCAGGTGCTGCGGATCCTTCAGCCACAATGCGAGGTATTCCGGACTGAGGCGATCTGCGGTCCGGGTCAGCACCGGGGCTTGCCGCGGATTTCCAATGCTCTGACCAAACTCGCCGTGGCAGGACTGACAATTCAGCTCGGAAATCAACAACCTGCCGGCTTCGTCTGCCTTCAGATGATCGGCACGAAAACGAGTATATGCAGGAACAATCGTCTCCGCCTCGTCAGCGCGTCCATCCACGATGCCGCATGAACCGAGGATCAGCGGAAGCAGGATCAGTGTCCGAAAGCAATTTTGAGCGGCACCGTTGGTCATCATAGACTGATTCACCGGGGAATTGAGTGTCATACTGCGTGGCAGCGGATCGTGTCACCGGACCTGATCCCACTGCAAAAAGGCATCCGTAACTGCGAACTATGTAAACCAGGCCGAATGAAAGCAACTGAATCGAGGCTGCTGTCAGGTCCGTGGGCCGACTCAGCAGAAAATTCGGGACGCTGCACCGCTCAAATGACCCCCAGCCAGCGCGATCGGCCCGGCCGCACAGCCTTGCGGACTACAGCCACATCCGGATAATGGATAATTGTAATTCCCGGGATAACCTGAGTTCAGCAGCGTATTGGCATCGTCGATACCGCGGATTTCTGCTTTCTTCAAGTCCTCTCTCTGCCGGTTCCACCATGAACGCAAACGCCATCAGAGCGATGCTGCAGTCCACACTCGACGACTATTCCCTGTCCCGAGCTGAAAAGTCGAGGTTGCGGGAGGAACTGCAGACGCTGTCGGCAAATCCGCAGGCCGCCGCTGAATTCCGAAGACTCGCCTTCGATGTCGCTCGATCTGCAGCAACCGGCGAAAATTGTGCTGCCGTCCTGACATGGCTTGAAGACGTCGTCCGGGTCCTGCAGCCGGAAGCGACAAAGCACAAAACGGAGATCGTCCGGGCCTGTTTCAGCCCCCACGACAATTGCCCGGGGGAAATCCGCAGTCTGATCGCGACGTGCCGAAGCAGTCTTGATCTGTGCGTATTCACCATCACGGACGATCGCCTGACCGAGGCCGTACTGGAGGCTCACCACCGTGGCGTAAAAATCCGCATCATCACAGACAATGACAAGGCGGCCGACCTCGGCTCAGATGCTGACAGGTTCAATGACGCCGGTATTCCACTTCGGATTGATCGAACGTCCTTTCACATGCATCACAAGTTTGCCATTTTCGACGCAGCACTGCTGCTGAACGGCAGCTACAACTGGACTCGAAGCGCTGCCGAAAACAACGAAGAGAATTTTATCATCACCGACCAGTCCACGCTGATTGCCCTCTTCCAGCAGCAGTTCGAAAAGCTCTGGAGCAGCCTTATTTGATTCTTCTCAGTGGGTTTCTTTTTCGCTGTCCACTAACGAGCGTTCCATCACCAGATACCCGGCTTTTTCGAACTGCAACCGCGTGTAGCAGTCCATTGCCGATGAGTTTTCATGTTCCACGTAGAGGCGAAGACAGACGGAATGATCGGTGCGTTTCAGCGTTTCCATGGCATAGTTCAGAAGACCCCGAAACACACCCTGACCACGTGATTGCTGTCGGACATAAACACTCTGCAGCCACGACATCCAGCCGTTTCTCCAGTCGCTCCATTCACGCGTCAGCATCAATTGCCCCAGCACCTCGCCGGCAGATTCGGCGACGAAATAACGCACTTCGGGCGATAACTTCAGCGCAGTGCTCACTCCCCGCCGGACTGTGGCTTCGTCCAGCGTTTTCTGTTCGGTTTCCCATGCTAACTGGCAGTTGTACCGCACCAGCACTTCCACATCGCCTTCCGTTGCTTCCCGAAACTGTATCGCCATAGAACCTGTCCCGTCCCAATCACCGAATTCCCGGAAAATCAACGCCCACGTCGCACGGCATCACGAAACCGGAATCTCGGATATTCGCGGGTCTGATACTGCTTCAACCAGTCCACATAGTCTTCCGTCATGGGAGTCAGCTGCTGGACGTCACCCGGATATTGTCCCATGGATCGAGATGGATAGGGTTCTGAAGACTGGCCATACACCGTGCTGAGATTGGCATCCTTGTCCCATCCCACGTTGTACAGCACAAAATCCCGCACCCAACCGTCCGGAACCTTCTCTGCCGGAACCGCAAACTCCACCGTTAACTCGTCACCAGGCCCCATCACGACCATGCGGTCATCCTGCTGCAGCAGAAGTTCTGAGGTTTCACCGTAACGAGTGAATCGGCCGAGCATTTCACTCCAGCGGGGCTCGGTGACCACCTTGCTGTAGTCGTATCCCTCCGGTGCGTGCCCATTGCGAAACAGAGACTGGTCCTGATACACACGCTGAGAAAACCCACGGTAATGCAGGTCTGCTGTGAGCAGATCGCAGACCTGTGACTTCGTCGGCTGATCTGTTTCATTCAGCACAAAAAACGCAGCATCCCAGTACAATTCCATGCTGGATCGAATTCGAAACTTCGTTTGTTCGGAAGAGATCACATCCGACAAATCAATCACCATCGCCTTCGTTTTGCCACTGGGGAATCCAATGAATGGTCGGACCGTGGTCCAGGATCCGTCCGCAGCAGGAACTTCCAGGCAGGGCGGCTGTGGTGCCGGCAGCAATGGATTCTGCAGCAGTCCCTCATTGATCGAGGTGTCGGTTGGGAACACCCAGCCAATCAACACCAGTCGCGCATTCATCGGGCTGGACGTTTCTTCCGGCGTCAGTGAACCAACGTCAAACTCCATGGTCCATTCGTCAGTGAGTCCCTGCACCTTGCGCTGTGTAAACGGCTGTACGTAATCCTGATCCTGAGCCCTCAATCCCGGCAACAGGTCCCGGCCACGACTATCCACCACGGACGCGGGGAGACGCGGATTGCGGACCGTATGAATTCGATGAGCCGCCATTTCGGGGGATCCGACCTTTTCATTGGTAAAGATCGAAACGTCAGCCGGATGGTCTACCGCCAGGAGTCGCACCTCGTCGAAGTACGCAGCCTCCCAAAGCTCTTCGGTCAATTGCAACACATATCGATCTCCCCGAGGCTGCAGTTGACGCCCCGGGATCAGCAAATATTCCCATTCCCGCGTTGGCGCCATATCGCCGGAGGCCTGAATCAATCCCAGCGGCGCTGCCCAGAGACAGTCACTGAAGAATTCGAACCGTTCTCCGTTCCACGTATAAATGTAGGGGCAGGACCCGATCAGGATCTGCGGATGCAGAACACCGATACGGGACTTCAGCAGTCGCATGTCCGTCACGTTCTGAGGAATTCCGTCTGTCCAGATCACTCGAATCGTGTCGGCTTGCTTCGCCTGTCCCAGCCCGATATGCATACGGGGCGCGTCAATCACATGAGCCTGCCACGCAGGACCACTACGCAGCTCAAGAACCGCTCCCGTGGCATGCATGTTGACCCGATTTGACGGAAACTGAGAATCCTCACCAATCGCACGCGGGACCACCTCGATCCACTCGTTGTTGTTCCCGCCCTCGTTCCTGAGTGCATGTAACT
>JALQWE010000388.1:3997-4272 GCA_023258825.1 Planctomycetaceae bacterium
CCGGTCCCGGTAATCACCAGCAGATCAAGGTCACCGTCTTCGTCCAGATCACCCGTCGCGGCCGATCGGCAGTCCTTCAGGGGAACTGAGCTGAGCAATGAAGACAAATCTTCGAATTGCCCCGTCGGCTGTGCCCGCAGAATGTTTAGTCCACTCTTCCCGACAACCACAGCATCGCTGTATCCGTCGTTGTCCAGATCCGCTTTGAGCAGGCGATGTCCGGCCGCCGTAGCCACTGAGCCGGCAGTCGCCACCTCTATCCGCTCGCTGTTCGC
>JALQWE010000389.1 GCA_023258825.1 Planctomycetaceae bacterium
GTGAAGAGTCCACGTGGCCGATTCACGAACGGATTATGGGGATTCAGGCATCGGCGTTGACCGGCCTGATGAACCCGACGACGTTGCGTCGGGTGTATGACAACGAGTTCCGGACCCCTGCGGACCAGGATTCGCTGACATTGCCGGAGATGTTGTCGACGGTCTCTGCGACGGTGTGGACGGAGCTGGACGCCAAGGCGGAAGGCCAGTACACGGCTCGCAACCTGCAGCGTGAGCACCTGGAGCGTCTGATTGATCTGACGTTGCCCGGTCGGGCTCAGGGACCTGCCGGCAAGACCATTTCGACTCTGGCCAGCGATCAGTTGCGTCAGATCGCGAAGAAGATCGAAGCGGCTCAGGCGGCTGCGGCTGACAAGCACGATCCGTACACAGCAGCGCATCTCGCGCAGGCTCGTGATCGGATCACCAAGGCTCTGGATGCGGATTACATCCTGAATCCGGGCTCAGGTGGCGGTGGTGGTCGGGAAGTGCTGTTCTTTGGTCGCGAGACCGAGAGCGCACCGGTCAATCCGTAGTGCACCGTATGGTGGAATGAAAACAGGGGTTCTCGACGGCTGCGGTTGTCGGGAACCCTTTTTTCTGCGCGGCGTAGCAGTGTTGAGGGGGAGGGATGGGATCTATATTTGGCTGTCATGGAGCGATGTTGCGTGTGGACCTGACGGCGGGACGCGCGCAGCGGGAAAGCCTGGACGAGGGATTTCTGCGTCAGTTTCCGGGTGGGAGCGGACTGGGGACAGCGTTGTTGTTGCGGGAGGGGGCGGCGGAGTGTGAGGCCCTGGCTGCCGACTCATCGCTGGTGTTTGTCTTCAGTCCGCTGGTGGGGAGTCCGTTGACGACGTCGGCGAAGTTCGCGGTGGTGTGTCGGAGTCCGCTGACAGGGCGGATCAACGATTCTCTGGCCAGCAGTGGTTTTGCGATTGCCGGGAAACGCAGTGGAGTGGATGCAATTTTATTGACAGGGCGTTGTTCCGACCTGTCGGTGCTGGTGATTGACAACGGCCGGATACGAGTGGAATCGGCAGCAGAGCTGCGTGGCCTGACGACGCAGCAGACGGAGCAGCGGTTAAGGGATGAGTATGGAGCGGAGTATGCGACGGCGGTGATTGGTCCGGCGGGTGAGGCGGGGGTGTTGTATGCCACGGTGACTCATGCTGGCCGGCATGCCGGGCGAGGTGGTTCTGGCGCCGTGCTGGGTTCGAAGAATCTGAAAGCGATCCTGGTACGGGGGGACCAGCGGACGGCGTGGGCGGATCCGGATGGACTGATTCGTCGAGCGAAGGACTTATCAGCGCGATCCTTTGGTCCGGCGACAGCGAAGTACCGGGAGTTGGGGACCGCCACGAACCTGCTGGCATTCAATCGACTGCATGTACTTCCCACACGAAATTTTCAGCGGGGCAGTTTTGAAGGTGCGGAGTCAATTTCGCCCGAACAGATGGGAGCGACTTATGCGAAGATGCGGTCATCCTGTGTGGCCTGCACGATTGGCTGTGAGCATTTGTATCAGTTGAATGACGGGTCGAGGCCTGTCCGGATGGAGTATGAGAATCTGTTTGCGCTTGGACCACTGTGCGGGATCTCGGCCAGCGAAAGTGTGTTGCAGAGTTCGCAGTATTGTGATGCTATGGGAATGGACACGATCAGTGCCGGGGGGACGATTGCGTTTGCGATGGAGTGTGCGGAGCGGGGATTGATCCGGGAACCATGGTTGCGATTCGGTGATCCGGCGGCCATGCGACGGGCTCTGGAGCTGATCGTCAGTGGTGAGGGCGTGGGGGCGTTGCTGCGTTGTGGAAGTCGGAGCATGGCGCAGCAGGTTGGCGGTAACTCAATCGCCTTTGCGCCACAGGTGAAGGGCCTGGAGATTCCGGGATATGATCCACGCGGTTTGCAGATGATGGCACTGGGATTTGCGGTGGGAACACGGGGAGCGGACCACAATCGGTCGGGGGCGTATGAAGCAGATTTTTCCGCAGAGGTCGATCGGCGTCACGGGACGATCGAGGACGTGCCGCGTGCGATTGAAACTGAGGATCGGGCCGCCGTGATGGACTCACTGATACTGTGCAAGTTTCTGCGGGGAGTGCTGGAAGATTTCTGGGGTGAGACCGCGGAGATGCTGCGGCTGGTCACGGGCTGGAGCGTTGATGCGGAGGAATTGCGACAGATTGCGCGGGGGATCATTCGGGTGAAGAAGGAATTCAACATTCGATCCGGATGGACTCCGGCGGAGGATACTCTTCCGGATCGGATGCTGAGCAGTGTTCTGCCGGATGATCCGGCGGCCAGTCTTCCGGAAGCAAGATTGCGAGAATTGATTGGTGCCTACAATCGGGCGCGGGGCTGGACCGATGAGGGCTGGTTGTCGGCGAGTATCTGACAAGCGGTGGCGGGGGCCGGGACGTTGTGACGTCTCCGGACGGACTGCGGGCTGTGCGGGTTCATGGCGGAAAGTCAGGTTGGGAATTATCACGCGAGCAGGTTGGGTGCAGCAGACGGGGAAAATGATGAACAGACGCATGGCGGGGATGGAGGAGAGCGTGGCGAAACCGATTCGGCAGGCATGGCAATTCTGTCCTCGCTGTGGGAAGTCACCTGTCGAACCGGGCTGTCACCCGTTTCGTTGCGGCGCATGCGGGTTCACGCATTTTTTTGGTCCCGTTTCGGCGGTGGGGGCGATCACGACGGATAGCGAGGGGCGGGTTTTGCTGGTGGAACGTGCAAAGGATCCCGGCAAGGGACTGTATGGCCTGCCCGGTGGTTTTATTGACGCTGGTGAAACGGCGGAGGAGGCGCTGGAACGCGAGGTTCGGGAGGAAGTCGGGTTGCGGATTCGAGCGATCCGGTATCTGGCGACGTTTCCAAACGAGTATGTGTATCAGGGATTTATTCTGCCGGTCACGGATATGTTCTTTGTGATGGAGGTTGAGACATTTGATGATTTGTGTCCGGGTGACGGAGAGATTGCCGGCTGGCACTTTTGTAAACCGGGGCCTCGGGAACTGGATCGAATGGCATTTGTCTCGAATCGAAGGGCGATGGAACTGTTTCTGCAGCAGTCGGCTGGTGGATGAGTGCATTGACGGTGTGAATGGCAGTGGTGTGTGGGATGCGGTGGCATCGCTTTTTCGTTGGGTGAAGTCCGTGCTGTGGTATCCCATGGTGGACTCGGGGACCGAGGCTGTTTATGCTGGCAGACCCCGGAGGGGCCAGATTTTCTGGTCTTTGAAAGCGCGGGTGGATCGGGCGGAGCGGGAGTGTTGCCCGTCGGTCGGTCCTGAATTCTTCAGCAGGCAGGATTCAGCGAATGTCTGGAATTCCACGGCGGACTTTTCTTCAGGCGGGTACCGGGGTCATGACGGCGCTGGGGGTCAGCGGAATCCCGGCGGCGGTGCTCAGTTCTTCATCACAGCTCAGCATTGCTCCTTTTCGCCTGGATGTGACAGCACCGGTTGGTCATGGCTGCTGCGGTGGCTGGATTAAGCCGATTGAAGCAGTGGATGACGCACAGGAGGCGATTGGTTTTGTGCTGTTGGGTGCCGGAGCGCCGATTGTGGTGTGCGCTGTGGACTGGACGGGCATCCTGAACCGGACGCATCTGTTGTGGCGTACGGCGATGGCGGAAGCTGCGGGCACGACTCCGGATCGCGCGGCGGTGCAGTGTGTGCATCAGCACAATGCGCCTTTTGCGTGTCTGGACGCCCAGAAACTGGTCAACGCCCAGGGGGACTTGCCGAACATCATGCTGCCGGAGTTCTTCGAGCAGTGCCTGGATCGGTTGCGGGCAGCGATTCGGGACGCGATACCGAAGGCGGTCCCGGTCACTCACATTGGCCATGGCAAGGGGCGTGTTTCTGAGGTCGCGGCCAATCGCCGTATTCATCAGGGGCCGGACGGAAAAATTCTTGGGATGCGTGGCAGTGCCTGTACGGATCCGGCGTTGCGGGCGATGACGGAGGGACTGATTGACCCGTGGCTGCGGACGGTGGCCTTTTACAGCGGTGATCGTAAGGTTGTGTGTTGTCACTACTACGCGACGCATCCGATGAGTTACTACGGTGATGGGCGTGCCAGCAGTGATTTTCCCGGGCTGGCGCGGAAGCAGCGTCAGCAGGACGAGCCGACGACGACGCACATGTACTTCACGGGGTGTGCCGGAAACGTAGCCGCCGGAAAGTACAATGATGGAACCAGAGGCATGCGTGAGGTGCTGGCGCGGCGGATTTACGACGGGATCGTGGCGGCGGAT
>JALQWE010000390.1 GCA_023258825.1 Planctomycetaceae bacterium
TTCACGACTGAGTTTTCCGTCTTTGTCGGCATCAAATTCCATCGCGTGGTCGACCATGCGTTCCGGATTGGGGGGAGCCATGGAATCCTCGCCGGGGCCCGGTCCTGGGCCGGGGCCGCCTGGACGTCCCGGTCCGCGTGGTCCCGGTTCACCAGGTCCCTGAGGTCCTCGTCCCGGTCCGGGCCCCTGTGGTCCACCAGGCGGTTGTCCCTCACGGCCTTCTGGTCTGCCTGGTCGACCCGGTGCTCCCGGTCGTTCGCCGCCGGGCAATCCTGGTGGCCTGCCAGCGCCCGGTGGGCGAAGCTCTTCCCGGTCCAGTTTGCCATCCTGGTTGCGGTCCAGCGTCTTCAGAGACGTGGTTGCTGCCGTCACTTCGTCAGCGGAAAGTTCACCATCAGCATTCAGGTCAAGGGCGACGAGGAGGGGATTCGGAAAACGTGGCCGTCCGGGCTGGCCACCTTCCGGTGGAGGTCCGGGTGGTCGCCCCTCATCTCCGCGTTCGCCGCCCGGTGGTCCCGGCGGTGGGCCACCGTTGTCTGCCGGGGGTTGCGCTGCCACTGTCAGCGTCAGTCCCAGTGCGCCCGCCATTGCCGCAGTCAGCCAGATTCTGTTCATTGTCCTGCCCTTCGTTTGAGAAAACACAAAACCATTCCCTACAAAAATGTCAGCCAGCGGTGAGTACCGCAGGTTTCGCCTCAGGGAGTTTCTTCGCGCGTGACTCGAAACACGTCATTCGCCTTGAACACCCGACGTCGATCCGTCCCACTGAACTCCAGATGACAGTCCATCAGCACGCCAACCGGAGAATCCTCAGGAATGCTGATTTCCACGACAACCTGCTGGCCTTCGCGGGTGATGGAGGTGGCTTCAAATGGTCCGATCTGAACCCAATCCGGAGCTGTGTCCGGGATTGGTCCCCGTGTGGCCTTCGCGGGATCGAGCGTGATGGTCAGGCGATGAGTCTGACCGCGTACAGCACTGCCGGGAACGACAGAGGTGATGACTCGGGGCAGGCGACTTTCGCCACTGGAATTGTCTTCAATGGCACCTTCCTGCAGCTGACGACCGGGGCCTCGGAGATTCGATGTCTCCACCACGCCATGGTAGCCACCCAGCACATAGGGAAAACGTCCGGGCGTGACATGATAGTGATAGCCGCGTTGCGGGTCTGAGTGGCCATTGCAGACGTCCAGCGCGGTTTCGCCGGTGAGTTCCTTTGCCAGCTGCTGAGGACCTTCCCATGGTCCATAGACCGGAAATCCGTCAAATGCGAAGCCGATGATCGGGGAGTGTTGCTGGCCATCATCGCGAAATGGAGATTTCACGCAGACCGGATATTTGTGGTAGTGATAAACACCAGTTTGCTGGGGATGACCGCAGCAGGAATCCAGCCAGACCTCGGAATAGCCGGCGACTGCGTTCATTCCACCCTGTTCGAAGGGATTGAAGAACACGACGCCGTTGAGCGCCATTCCGATCGGGCCCATGGGAAGTCGAGTGATGCGTTCACTTTTTTCGGGCTGCAGCGGAAATCGAAACCGAAAATTCTGGACAAGGATGGAATTCGGGTTCCCTGAATTCGGAAAGATCGCGGTGGGATGGTTCGGATAGCCCTGACTTTCAATGATCAGGCAGGAGTCGTCGTGGCTGATGCGAAGATTGTCAATTCCATCGCCATTAGAATCCTTTCGATGCCATGAAAACAAGTCCACCCAACGGTCGGCGTCCCGGTAATACCAGGTCACAGGTTCGCTTTTTGAGACGTACCAGAATCCGCCAACATGCGTCAACGTGGCCGGGTCAATGTCGTTGGCCCGACAGGCTGATCCGACGGTGGTCAGGCTGACCAGGAATGCTGCACACAACGGCAGCATGGACAGGACCGAAAAAAAACGAAATGTCAGCGTCATGGTGAGCTCCTGAAGTTCAGATCCGAATTGGTGGATTGTCCGGCCATTGGCGTTTGAGGATCGCCGGCCGGGTGGCGATCGCTGTGCGGTGCACGTGGCAGTCGCACAGTCATGGTGGTGCCTTGTCCAGGCTGCGACTGGCAGGTGATCCGTCCCTGATGAGCTTCGACGAGACTGCGACAGATGGCCAGTCCCAACCCATTGCCGCCTGTTCGTCGGCTGCGTGCCGTGTCGGCCCGGAAAAAACGATCGAAGATGCGCGACTGCAGGGCTTCGGGAATTCCACAGCCGGTATCCTGAATCATCAGCACGGCTTCGTCCTGTTCGTGCGAGACGCTGACGGAAATTCGTCCGTGCCGCGGTGTGTACTGCAGCGCGTTTTCCAGGAGATTCAGCGGGATCCGTGGGAAAAATCGCGGATCCGCAGCAATGCAAACCTCGGTCTCCGGCGTCACACAGTCCAGTTCAATCTCCTGATCAGCGGCGGCGTGCTGCATCTGCAGGACGGCGTCTTCGACCAGTGTGCGCAGATCCAGCACCTGGGTCTGCAGGTCCAGATGTTCAGAATCACTGCGGGCCAGCAACAACAGGCCTTCCACCAGTCCATGCATCCGCTCGGCAGACTTCAGACAGGTCTGCAGTGTCAGTTCGTACTCTTCCACGCTGCGTCGCCGGCCGAGGGCGAGTTCGACCTGAGCCTGGATGACGGCCAGCGGCGTTCGCAACTCATGCGATGCATCAGCCGTGAATTGTGTCAATCGCCGAAAAGATCCTTCCAGCCGTTCGAAGGTCTGGTTCAGGACCGTTGCGAGAGGAACCAGTTCCTGTTCCAGCAGTACGGTGTCGATGCGACGGTTCAGATGATGCACCGAGATCTGTGAGGCAATGCCTGAGATCATGGCAATCGGCTGAACCATGCGGCGCGCCAGCAAATGTCCGCCGGAGATTCCCACGACAATCGTGACGGCGCCCAAACCTGCGATACAAAGACCGAACCAGTGCAGATCCCGCAGGTCCTGTTGCAGCGGGCGGTGGACAAGGATCATGGAATTTCGGGATCCGCGGGTGAGCACCTGAATCGCCTGGTCCTGACGATCGATCTGAAATCCGGGCGTGGCAAGCTCGGGACGCTTCAGTGATTTCAGTTGTTCAGCCCCCGGACCCTGACTCGCCAGAAGTCGACTGCCATCGGCTCGCCAAACCACAAAATCCATGCGGTCCACCATCGGCCCCTGTCGAAGTCCCGGTGATCCATCGTCGGTTCGCAGCAGCGTCTCGAAGGATGGCGGCGGAAACCTGTGCATGCGTCCCGGGGACTGTCCCCGCATTGGCCGCGCACCAGTCGGTGGCGGTCCGTCATGGAGTGGCCTGGTCAGCAGTAGTTCCGGGGGAATCAGGCCACCCGGCATGCCGCCGCGCATCCATTCCGGTTCACCGGTGTCCTCGTCACGCTCCAACATGTCTGGTTTTTCCGGTGCTCCTGCAGGCGGTGCGGATCGCTCCGAATCCGCTGGCTCCGAATCCGGCCGGATTTCCGTAGCCGTCCGTCCGGACTCTGAATCCAACGGCCCCGACGAGGTGTTCACTCCACGCCCGTGACCGGGGCCCGGACCCGGTCCAGGACCCGCGCCGGGGCCTGGTCCTGCACCCGGGGGGCGCAACAGCAGGTCAAGGTAGTCGGCGGTCGTCAATGCCTGCCGCATCGCGCGCTCATGCATGTCGCGATCGGCCCGCCAGTAGACGAGTCCACCAAAGACGATCATTGATACGGAGAGGATGGAGCCGTACCAGAATTGCAGGCGACTGCGAATGGATTTAGTCATGCAGAATGTACCCCTGTCCGCGACGCGTGGTGATAAAATCTCCCCCCAGCTTGCGTCTCAGATTCGACACGTGCACGTCGACCAGATTCGACAGGCTCTCTTCGTGCTCGTCGAACAGGTGGTCGTAGATTTCGGTCCGGCTGACGACTCGCCCGCGATGCAGGGCCAGCAGTTCCAGCAGGGCGTACTCCCGAGGTGTCAGAGCAATCACCACATCATCCCGAGTCACCTGCCGGCTGCGCATGTCCAGAGTCAAAAGTCCGATGCGGATTTCTGAGGATGCGGCACCGACCGATCGACGAATCAGGGCCCGCAGACGTGCCCGCAATTCCATCAGGTGAAAAGGCTTGGTGAGATAGTCGTCGGCACCATTGTCCAGTCCACGCACACGATCCTGAACCTGATCCCGCGCGGTCAGGATCAGGACCGGCGTTCGATGTGTTTTCCGCAGACGCTGCAGCACTTCCCAGCCGGTCAGGCCCGGCATCAGCAGATCCAGCACAATGGCGTCGTATTCCCACGCGGTGGCCT
>JALQWE010000038.1 GCA_023258825.1 Planctomycetaceae bacterium
AGCGATGCTCATGTGGGCTTCCAGTTGCTCCTCCGTCAGGTTTCTGAAGCTGCTGGTCGTATTGGAAGCGGTACCATCGCGATAACCCGACTTCAGAAAGTTTCTCAGGAAACCCATGACTACTGTTCCGCGCTTGAATGAACAATCCACCCTTCTGTCTGAACTTAGCACTGGAAGAGGCGAACGTGGTTCCAAATTGCCGGAAACGGTAATTTTTGCGTCCTGTGGTGGATGCGGGGAATGGACGTGCCGCAGGAACAACCTGTTCCGCCCGCCGTGAAAACTGATACAATCCAATCCGCCATCGTAATTCCTCGATTCGGTAAGCCCGGACTCCTGCAGCAGATCCCCGTTCATGCAGACCACTGGCCTGACATTCGTTCGCCTCCTCCAGGGGCTGCTGGTCCTTTTGGCGGCAGGATATCCCGTGTGGAGCATGGCCGCTGATCCCGGCGATGAACCACGTGCTGTCGGGACGCGTGAAACATCCCGGGAATCCCGGCTGCCACCATCCCGCGAAGACTGGTATCGAATCGAGTTTTCCGGGCAGCCAGCCGGCTACGAACTGGTCAGCGTGACGCCGGTGAAGCGAAATGAACTACCGGAATTCGTGAGTGCTTCTGTGACGACCACTGATGGGTGGTTGAGGCGAGTTCGGGAAACGCACCTGCGTCTGCAGCGTTTCAGCCGCGTGATTTCTTTGTCGGCGAGGTTGAAAACGATTGAGACTGTCAGGGGACAACTTTTGGCATGGGAACTGAATCGCAGTGCTGCTGATGGGACGATCCTGGAACGATCCGGGTACTGGGATGCGAAACGGTCGCAACTTGTGATGACGGAGGGTTCCGGGCCACGCGCGAAGACGACTCGGATACCGGCAGACGACATTCCGGCTTCACCGGTGATTTCGGGCTGGGTTGTGGCGGCGTTAGCGGGCAGCAAAGACGAAGTCATTACCTCTGTGCTGTTTCCGGAAACGGGGGCTGTTGCCGAGATTCAGCTCTCTCGAACGGGGTCGAGCAGTTTGCCCGGGGCCGATGGTGATCAGATACCGGTCAAGCATTACGTCTGGCAGCCGCGTGGTAGGAACGACTTACAGACGGAGGCAGACGTGGATGGCGAGGGCACTGTGATTGAGATCCGGCAGCCGCTGCTTGGTCAGACATTGAGTCTGATTCGAACGACTCCGGAAATTGCACTGGGATTCAGGAACCAGGAGGCACTGGATCTCCAGATTCAGACGTTGCTACCGGTGATCGGATCGATTCCGGAGACATTTCCCGAAGCGGGTGTGCGACTGAAACTGGTTCGCAGGTCCGGAGACTTGCTGCTGTTGCCAAATGCCGATTTCCAGCAGGTTGAGGAGGTAGAGGCGGAGTCATTGGTGGTCCGACTTCTGCGGCCTGAGTGGGATGATGACCAAACGGAACGAGCGTCCAGGGCTCGCAGTACAAGTGGTCTGACAAAGTTCCTGTCGGCCAGTTGCTGGATTGAATGTGAGAATCCGGAGATGCGTCGCATGGCATTGATTGCGACGGGTACGGCAGCAACTGATCGCGAAAAGAGTCTCAGGCTACAGCAGCACGTATGGAAAAAAATGCGTTTTTCGCCCTTTTCAACACAGTTGATTCCGGCGACGACAATTGCCAGAAAGCTGGAGGGGGACTGTACCGAGCATGCCGTGCTGTTGTGCACGCTGCTGCGCAGCCAGGGCATTCCGTCGCGGGTTGCAGCAGGCTTTGTCTATGTTGTCGAGGGGCCCGCTTTTGCTCCGCATATGTGGGTGGAAGCGTTGGTGGATGGAGTCTGGATGCCTCTGGATTCGACTCGAGGAGATCGCGAGCCGGTTCCGGGCTATCTGAAGGTCAGTGAATCCGCCCTGAGCGATGATGCTTCGGGGGCCGCAAGCCTGTTTGCGCCGCTCCTTGATTTCGCGGGGCGAGTCACCGTAGAAGTGCTACCCGACTGATGAATTTGCGATTGCGGATGGTTGAAGCCAGCAGCCGTTGCAGCAGCGGTCTCGCGCAGTGCAGTGCTGTTACGTCAGACGACGATTATCAAGACCCAGGAGAGCCAGGCTGTCGCGGTTGATCATTGATTCCACAGCTTCTGTGTTCAGTCGTGGAAGTTTGGTGCCTTCCAGCATCTGATTGAGTGTCCTTAAGCCATTGACAGACGCCCTGACGGTGGTGAAAGGATAATCCGTGCCGAAAAGAATTTTGTTCCAGACACCATATTCCTGCACCAGCATCAGACTCTGGTACAGTTGAAAGGGTCGGTAGTGCAGAGCGGAGATGTCTGCGTAGAGGTTCGGATGTTTTCGAATGACGGCGATGCATTCGCCTTCCCACGGATGTCCGAGGTGAGCGAGGATCATCTTCACACCAGGAAATCTGGTGGCAACCGGATCGAGGTGTCGTGGAAATGTGAATTCAATCGGCGCCTGAGAGATGAAGGTGGTGCCTGTATGCAGCAGTACGGGCAACTGGTGATGTTCAGCATACCGCCACAGTTCATTCAATCGTTCGTCATTGGGATGAAATCCTGCGTACATGGGCATCAGCTTGATACCACGCAGTCCGAGTTCCTGATGTCCCATCTGCAGTTCACGCTGCCAGCCGGGCTGGGTGGGATCCAGTGACAGGAATCCGATCAGATGATCGGGATGAGCTGACACGTAGGCCTGCACATCACGATCATCAACCCAGAGTCCACTGAGGGCTGCTTTACCGCCGAAGACGATGGTTTGTACATCCGGGAAGGAGGATTGCTGGTAATCTTCAAAGCGTACCGTCAGATCGACTTCTGTTCCTGCACGAGCTCGTCTCGCCTGTTCCCTGAAGTCGTCCTGAAAGTGTTCTGGATAACGCCAGTAGTGGCTGTGGACATCAATGATTGGCATCTTATTTTCCGAAACGACTGCGGGGACTGACTGCACTGGTGCTGGCGGTGCTTGCGGAGTGTGACCCGTTCACGGACGATTTTTCGGTCTGAAGGTTTGAAGCGGATTTGCTTCGGGAAACGGCGTTTCCGATTCGATTTTTCTGAGGACGATCACTGACCAGAGTACTGCGGCTGTGGCGAGGACACCACAGTTAATCCGGAAGATCGGGTCCCATTGGTCTCGTCCTGTGAACCCCTGTGTTCCCAGCCAGTCTGCGAGTGCACCTGCGAGATACTGCGAGGCGATGGCGCCAAAGACGCCCATGGAATTCATCAATCCGAACAGAGCACCCACATGCTGTCCGCTGATGCCGATGGAGCAGGACCACCACAGAGATTGCGTAGCCTGAGTTGCGAAGCAGGAGCCTGCGGTCAGCAGGACAGCCTGCCATGGGTCTGTGGATCGCAACGCCAGAATCAGCATCAGCATGGCACTGAGAAAGCAGAGCGCCCCGAATGCCCGGCGTCTGCCCATGGACTTTGTGATGTTCAGGGCATCGACCAGCCAGCCTCCTGTGAATGTTCCAATCGCGGCGAATGAGAGGACGACGCTGGACATCAGGCCTGCCTGCTTTGGGGTCACCCCCCGAGCCTCCAGGAGATACTTTGGAAACCATGAGAAGTAGATGTAGCTGTTGAATGATGCACAGATCATGATGGCGCTGAGCAGCAGGATTGCCGGATTGCGAAGGACCTGCGACCACGGAATCGGCGCGGCGGGGGGCAGTTTCGGAGAGCCATCACGGATGTAGAGCGCTTCCGCGGGTGTGACGGCAGGATGTTCCAGCGGTTCATCCCGAAACCACAGATAGAATCCGAGTGCCCAGAAGAATCCGATAGCGCCAAACACAACAAAGGTTGCACGCCAGCCCACAGCCTGAATCAGCAGTGCGGCAAGAAAAGGGGCCACTGCACCACCGGTCTGCGAAGCTGCGAGGAGGATTCCCTGAACGCGTCCTCGTTCATGCCCGGGAAACCAGCGTGAGACCACTCGGGCTGCGTTCGGAAACGCCCCGGCTTCTCCGGCGCCAAACAGAAACCGGACGGGGATCAGCATCCAGAGGGATGAGCAGGCGCCCGTGAGTATGGTGAATGCCGACCACCAGAGCGAAATTCGGGTGAGCACGCGACGGGCACCGAGAATATCTCCCCAGTGACCAGTGGGAATCTCAAACAGGCCATAAGCCAGAGTGAAGGACATCAGGACATAACTGACCTGGGTATTGCTGAGCCCGAGGTCACTCTGAATCGCTGGCAACGCTGCCGAAATGCAGACACGATCGAGGTACAGAATCGCGGCGAGAGAGCACAGCCAGGCGAGGACCACAAATCGTACGCGTCCAACGGCTGCACCGGCAGGAGTCAGGTGTGGAGTCCCGTGCTGAGTTGCCTGAGTCATAGGGAATCTCTCTGAAGCGGGGGCGTGAACTGAATTGTGGAGCAGGCCGCAATCCGGGGTGTCACCTCTCCTGAAACACTCCCGCTGCAGAGCATCATGTCCGGCGATCGGCAGAGGAACAAGTCCTGGCCTGTGATTCTGTGCGGGAATCTGAACTTCATGAGTGGGCGCTGAGCGATTGATTTGCCGGCAGCCTCGCTGGGCGATACAACACTCTCCCTTTCTGTTTTTCAGTCCGGAGCGGGACATACGGTGTATGTTCTCAGGCTGCTGACGACTGTTGCTGCGACGAGGTGTTCAGAGTGTGGGTGCGCCGGATTCCGTTTCGTGTGGATATTGCTGGTATCATCGAGATCATGGGGTCTTCGTTGTACAGCCGCATGGACACACCGATTCGGGAATTGATCCAGAACGCACATGATGCGGTGATTCGTCGTCGAAACCGGGACCTGAGTTTTCGAGGCCGGATCGACATTCGACAGGATCCGGAGCAGGGCACGCTGTCGTTTTCTGATGACGGGATCGGACTCAGTGCTGCCGACGCGGAGCACTATCTCGGAACTCTGGGGATCGGTATCACCGGTTTGCTCAAGGGGCGCGGTTCGGAAGAGCAGCGCGCTGTCGTTCAGGGTGACGCGCAGGGGTTGATTGGTCAGTTTGGCATCGGTTTATTCAGCGCCTTCATGCTGTCCGATTTGCTGCGAGTGGAAAGTCGTCGCGAAGATTGTGACGAAGGCATTTGCTGGGAAGCGGGACCGGGATCCGACATTCAGCTGTCATCCACCGATCAGACGCGAGTCGGCACTACGGTGACTCTGCGACTGAAGCCTCAGTTTCGACATTATGCAGAATCTCCGGATGCGTTGGAGAACGCAATTCGCGAGTTTGCAGATTTTCTGAATGTGCCGATTCATCTGAACGATAGCTCGGCACGTATCAATGTGATCAACGTGGCGTGGTTCGAACCTACGCCGGATGCTGATGCCGTCGAGATGGCTCTGGCGAATTATTTCAATGAATCTCCGCTGGATGTCATTCCGATTCGGATTGAAAAACCGCTGTCGATTGCCGGTGCCCTGTACATTTCTCCCCAGCGAACACCGGGATTTGCCGACGAAGCCACAGTTGCGATCACCATTCGCCGCATGGTGATTTCGCGACGCGTACGGGACCTTCTTCCGTCGTGGGGTAGTTTTTTTCGAGGCGTTCTGGAACTGGAGGACAGCACGCCGACCGCCAGCCGGGAAGATCTCGTTCGTGATGACCGATTTCGTTTGCTGCGGTCCACTCTTGAAGAGTTTCTGCTGTCACATCTGGAGACCATGGCGGATGATCAGCCTGGCCGTCTGGAAGCCATCGTTAACTGGCATCGCTATCATTTTGCCGGAGCAGCGCTCAGTGAAGTCGCCCTGCGACAACTGATGCGCAGAGTCTATCGATTCAGCACATCTCAGGGGCCGATGCTTCTGGATGAAATCCTGCAGAAGAGTGTCGCTGACGCCATTCATGAAGCGGATGCAGAGTACGTTGTCTGGTACAATGCGGATCGCCGACAGGAACGCTATCTGGACGAATTGTTTGCCCGTGTGCCTGTACCATGTGTGCATACCTGCAGAAGTTTCGAAGAAAGCCTGCTGGCGGCCATGATTTCGGATCAGGGCAACGACACCATTGACCTGCGTCAGGCCACTCCTTCGTCTGCCAATTTTGCTACCACCGTGATGGGCATGGCGGATCCGGAAGATGTGCCGGAGTCGTGGCATGAATTCTTTCGCTGCACCGACGCACGCATCATGCTGGCTTCATTTCAGCATGGTACACCCGTGGCAGCCTTTCTGAATGAAAGGTACGAACTTGCGCAGACGTTTGAAGACCTGCGGCGGGATGGTGATATTCCGCAGGGATTTCAGCGGCTGATCGATGCTCACTTTCGAACGGCGCCGGCCGGCAGAAATGAAGTGGTGCTGAATCGGGATCATCGACTGGTCCAGCGTGCTCTGCGCAACGGTCCACGCAGTCCGCTCGCCAGCGTTCTTCGGCTACTGGTGTTGAACTCATTGACGGCGGCCGGAGCCGGCCGGTCCCGTGAAGCTGCAGGAATTCAGAACGAAGACCTGGACTGGATCGCGGATGCTCTGTGGGGCCAGTCGTAAGTCCTGGTTCGTCTTCAGTCGACTGTCTGGCCGCCCACGTGCCGCTCGCCCGGAAGGCTCTTAGTCAAACAGTGACTTCTGACGCGTTAATGCCGGACCGGATTCGCCAGGCCATGCCGGCAGGTCCGGAAGTTCCCGGCAGTGCTGCTGAATAGCCCGATGCATGCGTCGAGCAAAGTCCGGCGCGAAGCGGTCGTCAGGAGCGTGTGTGAAGATCAGAGGCTGCAGGCCATCCTGGATCCAGCCTGCCACCACCGGCGCCCACTCTTCAATCCAGGGGTGCACTTCGTCCAGAGTATTGCGACCGATGAAACGCAGAAATGGATGACGCCCGTGACCGTGCGACGAAACGGAGTGCGAGGCTTGCGTGTCTGAGAGATTTTCTCGATCTCGTCGGCAGGCGGCTTTGAGTACAACGGGCGGCTGTCAAAGATGACGTAGTCGATGTTGCGGCGGCGGAGCTGTTCAGTCAGCCACGTTTCGTGATCCGCGCGATCAAACCAGTCCTGATGTCGGACCTCCACGGCCCATGGCAAGTCTGCAGGCAGCACAGTCAGAAAACGTTCAAGGACAGAAGCCTCCTGACGCGAAAAATCGGGCGGCAACTGAATGAACGATGGCCCGAGAACTCCGGCAGCCTGCAGCACATGCGCGATCTGCAGAAACGCGTTCAGTTCCGCATCCACACGATGGAGTCGATGGTCATGGGTGATGCTGCGAGGAACTTTCAGGCAGAAACGGAAGTCCGGGGAGACAGCCTCTGCCCAGCGGCGAACCAGGTCAAGTGCCGGAATCGCATAGAACGTGCTGTTCACCTCAACCGTGCTGAAGACTGTCGAGTACTGGCCAAGCCAGTCCCGGCGGACGGCATTCGCTTTGTAAAGGCTGCCCTTCCAATGTTCACAGGCCCAGACAGGGCAGCCGATTCGCAGGAGTGGACTGACAACAGACATAGCAGAGGCCAGATTCTCTGAAGCACTGTGGAGATTATCCGTCAGCCCTGAATGACAAACTTGGCAATCAGGACTTCCCATCGGCGACGACACAGGAGGTATGGAGCCGACAATTCGTACGAGGAGGCATGAGGATACTGTCGATGACGCTCGATGGAAATCAGGCGGCAGGATGACAGGCCGTGATTGTCGAGATCGGGGGCGGGGCCGATTTCAGCGATGCGGAGAGGCTTGCTTATTTCGCTGATCGGAGGGGGTAGGTTGTCGGAGGGTGGGGCGGCTCGATGGACGTTTTCCGAGACGGCTTACGCGGCTTCCTCTTCCTCGTCGTCTTCGTCCGGGAATGGTAATTGTGCGATTGCTGGAAGTTTTGGTTTGCGTCTCAACGTGGAGTAATTGGGCAAATCCTCCATGTGCCGCAGTCCAAACATAGTCAGAAACTGTCGCGTGGTTTCATAGAGGAAGGGGCGTCCGAGCGAATCGTCTTCGCCGGCAATTCGAATCAGACCGCGGTCCATCAGCTGACGAATCATTTCCGCGGACTGAACACCTCGAATCGCCTCCACGTCGGCTCGTGTGACAGGCTGTTGGTAAGCAATGATCGTCAGGGACTCCATCATCGCTGCCGAGAGCTTCATTTCTGCCTGGCGATTGTGCAGTCGATCCAGCCACGGTGACAGAGACGCACGAGTCATCAGCAGGTACCCGGCTGCTGTTTGTTCGACACGAAACGCGGAACGGGTCCGATCATAGCTTTCGTTCAGAATCGTCAGCAATTGCTGAACTTCGCGCGTATCAATCAGACGTGCGATCTGAGCCAGTTTTTTTGCCGGGGTGGCACTTTCAGCGATCATCAGGGCCGCTTCCAGACGGGCCAGACGAATGGAGCGCACCACTCCGCCGTCGGGAAGAATCTGCAGGCCATGTTTCAGTGTCGCCGAGCGGGCACTGCGGAACCTCGCCAGTCGCTCTCGTTCAGTGCGTGCCGAAACCTGCGAGCGATGCAGGGAATTGCTGCCGTTCACGGACCCTGACAGAGTCTGCTGGGGGGGAGATAACGGCAGAGCACGGGAGAACATACGCACAACTCGAATCTGCATCGGAAGGGACAGCAGGGATTTTGCAACACCGCGATTTCAGGCCACCTGCCGGCAAATTGATTGCCTCAACAGGAATAGGATTCAGGAGACATCAAAGAGATGGCCGGGGAGCATCATGGTGATGAAATGTCGGCTGATCTCTGTTTGAAAAAGCAACCAACGCGAAGGACGGCGAACGACGACATTGAACTGTGCGGGGCTGCCGTATTTATTTTTTGGCGGCGGCCTGTCTCCATGCTGTTACCTGCTGCAGAACGTCCTCCGCACACTCTGCTCTGGTCTGCCCCACGGCCTCAAATCGATACCGCATCAGCTCTGTATCACCCCGGAAAAAGGCCGCGAAGCCCACGGGAGCCGTTTCACTGGCATCAAACCACATGGTTCGAATGGCTCCCATGGCATTCAGCTGCCGGACAATGATCTCCGAATCCGGACCGATCGGGTTGGATTGGTCGACCTCTTCTGATTGCACGGGCGGTTTGGAATTTCCTCGTGATTCGAAGGCTGCGCTATTTTCGCGGGAGCCGACCTCGTCGACAGGTGCAGGTGTCTCGGCGAAGATGTCACTGGTGTCGTCGGACTCTGTGTCGGGAGTTCGTCGCGGCCTGGACTTTGCGGGAGGGGCGTCGGTCAGCGGAATTTCATCGGTAAACGAGAATTCCTCATCAGCAGAACGTGATTCGCGGGGAACGGGCTTTTTTTCATCCTCGTCGCCAGCAAACAGTCCATCGGATTCGGCTGGAAACTCAAATTCTGTCGAATCCGCTCCCTGGGCCATGGTGTCGGAGATACCGGATGTCTGACCCGGTGGGCGCAGAAGTGCAATTGCCGGCACAATAATGAGCGGCAAGGTCATCAGAAAGGTTGAAAGTAAGCCGCTGCGAGACGAATCCATTCCGGCGACCTCGGTAGCGAATATCATTTTGCCCGTCCATCAGGCAAATCCTGCCGGACTTTAAGTGATTCCGCAAATTGTCACAATTCCAGTTTTTCACTTCCAGACAACGCGTATTTTCCGGTAGAAGACTGCCGATCAACTGTCTCGACCGGCAATTTCGGCTGCAAGGCGTACAGGCGGGGTGTGCGAGGCACGGAAAATGACAACTGTAAAGTCTTCATTTGCGGGCTTTGGCTGTTGTATACTGTTCCTCAAGCGATTGGCTGATGCAGGTCGGTGGAAAACTGCGATGGAATGACATGGACGCCATGCAGGTCACGCGGTGAGACGGCGGTACGAACAGGCTTCGTCGACGTCGGGGCGGGCAGGGCATCTCTGTTCGGGAGTGTTGAGGGATGAACGCTGAGCAAAGCAGGGGCGGATTTGGGCTGAGTCGCAGAGAATTCTCGGCATTCCTTGTGTCTGCAGGAGCTTATGTCGGCCAGACCATGTGGGCACCGAATTCGTGTGCTGTGGAGCCGACAGAGAAAGAGCATCCGTTGACGCCTGCGCTGAGTGCTGCCAGAGCCTGTCTGCGGCGTGCAAAAGCCATGAGTGGCTACGAGTGCGTGTTTTCCAAAAAGGAAGTCGTCGATGACGACATGATCGCCCAGACGATCAAGCTGAAGATCCGTCACGAACCCTTCAGCGTTTACATGCTGTTTCAGGAACCTCGCCCGGGGCGTGAAGTGATCTTTGTCGAAGGACAGAACGAAAACAAACTGCTGGTTCACGAAACCGGATTGGCCGCGCTGATCGGTACCCTTCGCTTGTCGCCGGACGATCCCAAAGTTCTCGCTGAAAACCGGTATCCCATCACCCGGGCCGGGCTGGCCAACATGGTGGACGCCGTCATCACTCAGTGGGAGACGGAACTGAAGTACGGCGAATCGGATGTGCGTTACTTTGAAGATGCCAAAGTCGGGGAATACACCTGCCGGGTCATTGAAAACAGCCACCCGGAGCCGCGAAAGCAGTTCCCCTTTCAGATGACTCGACTTTGGATCGACGAGAAATCGGGCCTTGCAGTTCGCGTGCAGCAGTTTGGGTTTCCAAAGAAGAAAGACGGCAAACCGCCTGTAGTTGAAGACTACCTGTTCTCGGAAATCCAGCCGGACATTCGCTTGTCCGACAAGGATTTCGATAAGGACAATCCCAACTACAACTTCTGAACCACGGGTCGATATTGAGCCGGAGCGGAATGCTGTCGACTGCTGCCGCCAGCGGCACGTACTCAGCCGCGAGGTCGCGTGTCGGGCTAAAAGGCTGAATCGCAACGGAAATCGGGATGGCGAAAGTGTTCAACCCAGGGAGAGTTGCGCTTCGCTCCGACGAAACGAGCGGCCCGGTGTTTTCCCTGCGAATGCACCAGACAAACGCGTCTCCGCAATCAGGCAGAAATGATCCTGTTTTTCCCTGTTGCCATCGTTTCGCCCTCCCGGGCAGAAACTGGCGTGCCGGAACGCCTGAAGGCTTGTTGGTATCAGCCCCCGTTTGCCTCACGGATAGCCGCATCAAGTTCGCTGAGTCCTTTGGTCACGTCGATTTCGTAGAAGCCAGCGTGATAATGAGTCACTTTGCCGTCCGGGCTGATAACAATCCAGAGCGGCAGTTGACCGCGGCTGTCACGTGGATCTCCGAGAGCCTTCAGCAGTGAGCCATCGTCGTGACCGATGGGGTAGCTGAGGTTCATGAATTCAGAAAGCTTGCGAGCGGCCCGTCGTCCACGATTCTGGTTCTCCGGGTTGGTCAGATCCTGATTCGTACTGATCCCGATCACCTGCAGGTCCTGTGGTTTGCGCTGGTTGAACAGAAACTCAAGATACCCGGTTTGACCATAGGGTTCGGCGAGCGGAGCATCCTTGTAATCCCAGAAGTGCAGGACGACGGTTTTGCCCTTCAGAGAGTCCGATTTCAGATTTCCGCCGGCGACCAGCGTCAATGAAAACTGAGGAGCAGCAGAATTGATGATGGAGCTGGCACGACCAGCGACCATTTCCAGACGTTTTTTCTGCTGTTCCACGTCAGTTTGCATTTGCCGAGTCAGTCGTTCAAGAGGCGTGCCGGCCGACAGGGCTGTGATCGGATCCAGAGCAGCGACCGCATCTTTGACCTGACGATCTGACAGCTCTGCCAGTTGAGCGTCGGGACGACGTTTCAGCTGACTTTGCAGCTTGAGCAGCGCGGTCTGGAGTTTTTGCAGGGCCTGCGATTGATCATCGGGCAGCAGAGCTGACGTAGCGCGTTCGAGCGTCAGCTGGAACTGGTCACCCTGACCCATGAAGACATCGGCCTCAGCACGCAGGAGTGTGCCGGAGGTGGCCTCTGCGAGGAGTGTCTGGCGGCGTCCGCGAGGTTCCCGGGCCTCAATTTCCCAGGCTTCGGTACCATTGACGGACTTCTTTGCCTGAGCGGTCATTTGCCAGCCGGCGTGGCTCCATGTGGCACCGGGTTCTGTATTTTCCGGCAGGGACACCAGCAGTGGTGGCAGCACGATAAAGTAGGTATTACCGTCATAGGGATAAATCAGGTGTGGCTGGACCAGATCCTGGGGCAGAGTTGGGCCGGTCACACCGAAGCTGTCGGGCCATGGGCAGCCCTGACGAATGTCATCTGCGACATGGAAGAAATGGGTGCCGCTGGCACTGAACAGCTGAACCTCAAACCGCCGGAGAATTTCGCCATCACCACGTCCGGGCTGAATCAGTGATCCGGAGTATTCGAAATGCTGGACGGGGTCTGCTGCGGCGGCAGAAGTGGAACCTGCAGATACGCACAGGCCTGCAAGGATACCGGAGTACAGCAGCCCGACGATTGAATGAAGCAGCGAAGTCCTCATGAGCAGCTTTCGGGAGACGCCTGAGCGGTGGGAGTGGTGGAGGTTGCCGGTGACCGACTGGAATCGGCGTTCGGCCTGTTGATCGGGGAGCAAACCCGTGAAAATGAACCAACACTATGTCAGATCAGGAGGATTCCGGCAATTCTCCGGACCCTTTAGCGGTCGAAAGGAGTGGAATTTGGGGCAAGGGATCGTTGTGCGGCGGGGCCCTGCATTTTGCGATCAACCGGGGAGAAGGCCGAGCGGCAGGAACGGACGATGAAGGCTGGAATCGTGACAAAAGGGCGTTGAATTACGGCCGATGGTTCAGTCCGCGAGTTGCAGAAATCCTGAAAGTCCGTGGGGCCCGGGAGGGAAAAACGTCGCATTCAGCGGGATCAAATCGTATGATGAGGGACAAAGTTGCACTTGCCAGTGCCCGTTTTTATGTTCGGCGTCCAACCGGACGATTCCGGATGACGATAGTGATTTGGCAGTTTTGATGTGGCTGACGAAACGGGCGACACGCCGAGCGACAGGCAAAAAGTACCTGGTGCAGGGCTGTGGCCGGGTGAAATGAATCAGGTTCTGTCCCGTGGGGCAGGTGAACGTTCAGGCAAATCCCGAGAGGGCCGGACTCGTGGCGGACAACGTCAATCAAGTTGGTGGATTAGAACTTAAAAACTGCATCGCCTCAGGTAGCTCCACACAGATCTGGGAAGTGACAGAGCCGGGCGGCACCGTTCCGCTGGCCATGAAACTGCTGCTGCCGGATTCTCTGAAGGACGTAGAAGCTAAAACGGTGCTGAAGCATGAATTCAAGGTCGGGTCCGCCCTTGAACATCCCGGCTTTGTTCGCTTTCATCGGATTGAAATCAACAGGGATCACGGTTTTTTTCTGATGGATTATTTTCGGGCTCCCAGCCTGAAGATGCAGCTGGGAAGCAATCTTCCGGAAACGCAGTCACGCATGAAGAAGATCGTGGAGGCCACGTGTCAGGCCTTCATTCATCTCAACGAAAAAGGCTGGCTGCATCGGGACATCAAGCCCGACAATATTCTGGTGAATAAAGCCGGTGAAGTTCGAGTGATCGACTTCAGCCTTGCGACTCGACTTGCCACCGGTGTGATGAAATTGCTGGCAGGCAAACAAAAGAACATCATGGGGACTCGTACCTACATCGCGCCGGAAATTATTCTGCGAAGACCGCCGACAGTTCAGTCCGACATTTACAGCCTCGGTGTCACGCTGTACGAAATTGCCACCGGCTCGCCCCCATTCGCCGGGCTTAGCCCCAACGACCTGCTGAAAAAACATCTGAGCGAAGCCATCGCTCCGCCATCCGTCGTGAACCGCAACGTCAGTCCGGAACTGGACATCATTCTCACCAAAATGCTGGCCAAGAAACCCAAGGATCGACCGCAGGAAATGCGCGATGTCATGTCCTTCTTTCGCAGTTGCAAACTGTTTCTTGAAGACCCGGTTGAACTGCATGAACGCAAGGTGAAGCAGGCCAAAGAAAACGAAAGTCTCAGCGTGGACAAACGGCTGGATAGTCGCGCTGACGCCGATCGCGTGGCCCGCGGCCTGTCAGCCCCCGAGAAGCCAAAGAAAGCCAAACGCACCACCGCTCCGATTGGAGAACTCGAACCCCCGAAGAAAGCCGGTGCCGCTCACAACGCTGCAGCCGCTGCACAACCACAGGCAGGCATGATGCCCCAGATGCCCTTTGGCATGCCGGCGCCCATGATGCCCGGAATGATGTATCCCGGAATGATGCCCCAGCCAATGATGATGCCGCAGTTTCCTATGGGAATGCCTCAGCCCATGCCGGGGATGATGCCCGGCATGATGCCTCAGCAGCCGGGGATGCCACAGCCGCAAATGATGCCGCCGCAGCCATTCATGCCGCCCGCTCAGGCTCCACCCCAGCAGAACTACGTACCTGGACCAGCCCCCGGTGCAGTGGCCGTTCCGCCTGTGGCCCCCGCCCATGCCCCAGTGCCTCAACCAGCCCCGGCCGCTGCGCCGCAGGCGGCACAGAAAACCGTGCTGCTGCCACTGGAGCGCCGTGCGGCCAATGCGGCGTCACCCGAAGAGGTCAAAGATCTGGACTTTATGACAGAACTTCCGGACATCGCCTGATTTTTTGATGTGTACGATCAATTCCGGATCGAATTGTCGTCAATTCAGGTGTGGTTGACCAGAACCGCCTGCGCGATCCTTTCGTCGCTCGCAGCCGATCGCTGGTCGATCGCTGGTGGCCCCCGGGGGCATTTCCCGCGATCCGGCATTCAGTCAGAATTCCGGACGAAAGGCCTCTCCGTATTTCCACAACGCCTGTTCTGGCTTAAACTAGCGGTCTGGTAGTCCGAAAAGGAGGGCAGCCCGAAAAGGGGTCAGGAACCAATAGCCAAATGGCCCGAAGGGTGCTCCGCACTATTGGTTCCTGACCCCTTTTCGGACTGCCCTGAAGTTCCAACCTTCAGCACGCCCGTCGGAATGTGTGCTGCAGGAAACTGTGATTTCTCCGGCAGGTTGTGATCCTATGGCGCCTCTCCATCAGCTCCCTTTCGAAAAACCGCTGTACGAACTCGAAGAACGCATTCTTCGGCTGGAGGCTCAGCAGGCACCAACCCCTGCCGAAAAAGAGATCATGCGCCGCATGCGCGTCGAACTGACGCAGATGACTCGCGAGCGTTTCGCAAATCTTGATCCGTGGCAGACGGTGCAGGTCTCACGCCACATGGATCGTCCCCAGACGGCCGATTATCTGGAGCTCGTGTTTGACGAGTTCGTGGAACTTCACGGTGACAAAGCATTCGGCGATGACCGGGCCATCGTGACTGGCTTCGCGCGACTTGCTGGCCGCAAGGTGATGCTGGTCGGGCACCAGAAAGGACGCAACCTCAAAGAACGAAACGAATGCTGCTATGGATTAGCACACCCCGAAGGCTATCGCAAGGCCATGCAGAAGA
>JALQWE010000391.1 GCA_023258825.1 Planctomycetaceae bacterium
TTCTCCGGCGACTGAAGCACCTGCTCCGGCCACAGATGCAGCTCAGCAGCCGGCACCGGCCGCAACAGAACCAGCTGCGGCTGACGCAGCGGCGACACCACCAGCGGCAACCGAAACACCAGCGGCCGCTGAAGCAGCGCCCGCCGCTGAACCAGCCGCCGCCACGCCGGCTGGCGAAGAGCCACTGACGATTCCGGCGGCCCCGGGTCAGGACGCGGCTCCCTTCGTGATCCCACCGGTTGAATACCTGCCGCTCGATGATGAACTGCGAACGGAAATTCGGGATCAGTTGTTTGAGCAGAAGGTCCGAGCTGCCGTCGATGAGAAAATGGACGCCGTCATGAAGGACCTTGCGGCTCTTGAAAAACAGCGTTCGGCTGCTCGTCGGGCCATCGTAGACCGCAATCAGAACATCTCATCCGAAGAACTTGCCAGCCAGATGAAGGACACCGCAAAGTCGCTGCTGGAGGGCATGAAAGCCGCCGGAACGAAGCACGGACTGGCCTTCGTGGAAACGGGCCTGCTGTCTGCCTCAGATCTGAGCAGCGACGACAAGGTTCCTGTCGGGTCGGCATTGGATTCGAACACCGGGACGACAGTGGTCGACCAGGTCTTTTCCGCGTTTCCTCAGCGAGACCCGTATGAAGACGTCGAGCTTTACGTACGCCACCGCGCCGTGCGAAACATGGGTAGCCTTGACGGGGCTGAGAGCCACTTTGCGTGGTGGATTACGGAATTCTCACCGACCCACGTTCCGGCTCTGGACGATCCTGGTATTCGTGAGGAAGTCATCCTGACACTGAAGCGTCAGAAGGCTGGCGAATTGGCGAAGAAGCGTGCGGACGAGCTGGCTGCCGTGATTCGGGATGGCCTGAGTAAGCCGGAGGCGGAGCAGAAGCCGGTGGCGGAACTGACCGCCGGACAAACCGTCACGGGCAAGCCAGACGGAGCGGCCGCTGTAGTCCGTCAGACTCAGCTGTTTTCCTGGCTGGAGCAGGACGCCGCAGCGCGGATGAACTTCAACAACCAGCGTCCGACCATTCGTCTGTCGACGATTAATTTCGCGGACGAAGCCGGTGGATTTATGCGTTCGGTTGGCGATCGTTTCATGAAATCTGTCTTTGAAGATCTGCAGGCAGGCGAGACAGGGGTTGTGGCTGACGATCAGTTGCGCAGCTACTACGTGGTTCAGATCTCAGAACGCGTTGCGAATGAAGAGGTACTGCGACAGCTGTTTCTGCAGGAAGGCCGTCAGTTCGGATTCCAGAGCGGAGACGTGGCGCAGCTGACCAACGCCATTGTCGGTCAACCGGCAATGACGGACTGGACAGACACGCTCTGGAAGAAGTACGGCATTGACCGCAATTCACTGCCGGACTAGTCCACGCAGGTGAATGAGTTCCTGCCGTGCTGGCGGGACAGGCATGCTGAGCAAAACAAGACGCAGGCCCGATGATTTTCATCGGGCCTGTTTTCTTTGCAGGTGGCACGTTGCAAAATCAACGGCGTGGCAGCGCACGGAGAGTGGTCGCAAAGTCTGCTTTCCATGACACAGCAGCAAGATCGTTCAGCGTGCCGAGACAGGTCCCAGCCGCATCATGCGGGCCAGTTCATCGAACAGGGCATCGAGGACCAGCCGGACCGGCGAATTGGCTTCGATCTGGTTAGCGGCCACCAGGATCCTGTCGAGCAACGTGCTGAGCAGATCGGCACCTGAGCGAACACCGAAGCGTTGCAGCAGGGGTTCTGAAAAGTCGCCGGCCATCAGTTTTCGAAGTTTCAGATTCAGGGCCTCGGCCAGAAATCGCAGCAGCCACTGAGCATTCTGACGCTGTTCTTCGGTACCGGAGGAAATGCGTTCCAGTTCTTCTGCGATTTGTTTGGCGACATCCAGTGGCTTCATGGCTTCGAACAGGGCGAATTCGCGTGCCACGACATCGCGGAGCTTGCGCAGGTCCGGATTGAGCAGTTGCTGAGCGAGTGTCACGCTGCCTTCGGCCATGGCCGCCACAACGCGGGCGTCCTCTGGAGATTCGACAATCTGCGAGTCCAGTAGTACATGGCGAACATCGGCTTCTGTGAGTGGAAAGAAGCGAATGGTCTGACAGCGGGAACGGATCGTTGGCAACAGCGCGTCTGCGCTTTCGCAGATCAGAAGGATGAGCGCGCTGGCGGGCGGTTCTTCGAGTGTCTTCAGCAGGGCGTTGGCGCCATCGGCATTCATGCGATGGGCATCATCGATGATGGCAACGCGTCGGGACGAGGCCTGAGGGGCCATGGACAGTTCGAAACATAAGCCTTCGCGTCCGCGTTTGTCAGCAGCACCGGCGATGGCGGAGATGGGGATTTCTGACTTGCCCTCGGGCAAGCCGACTTCGATGTAATCAGGCCATGTTCCGGCTTCAAAGCTGCGGCATGCGCGACATTCACCGCAGGCCTCGATCTGACCGGGCGGACATTCCCGGCAGAAGATGGACTGGGCCAGCAGCCGTGCAAAGACGCGTTTACCGATGCCATCGGGACCAGCGAGCACGTAGGCGTGCGATAACCGTCCATGGCTGAGTGATCGCGCAAACAGTGCACGCTGTTCCTGGTGACCACGGAGTTTCGACCACGCCGACGCCATGCCTGTTTTGCCTTGAGAAACTCACTCCGAAAAACTGCCAGTGGGAGATGAATACACATCTGTCCCTGCTGTCACAGGTGGAGTATCAGGTTGAGTAAGCGGTCCCCCAATCAATCCTGCGCGATGACGTCAGCGAGGACAGCCGGGACCGGTCGTTATGGTAACAGGACAACGATGACGGAGCCAACGACATGGTGTGTCCGGCCAGAGGGACATTGGTGCTGGTGGCAGAGCCTGCGCTCGATGATGCTGGCGGGACGAGGTCAGAGAGACTGCGGCCTGCCAGTTCGCGGGACTTGTGATGAAACACCTGCACATCAGAACAGTGCCAGCCAGCATGGCAAGGGTGGGTCGGTGAGTCACTGCATTTCCAGTAAAATGCGGTCGCTTTCAACGGATTTTCTCAAAAAGTCGCAGGTCATAATTTTCCCGGACAGACAGGTTCCGGGGGCAATCCTGTTTGGGTTGGTCGCTCAAATGCGGTAGACTGATTTCAGAGCGAGACCGGACGTTGACGGGAGGTCGACCGCCGCGAGGGTGAGTTGGCCGACTTGTTCCTGTGTCATCACCGGTGCGCAGTGGCAAATTCAAGATCATTCCGACCGACGGCCTGCAGGACCAGCAGGCTGAGCAAGATTGCAGGGAGTTTCGCAGATGCGTTTCCTGACGCTCCTACCGACGACATCCGCCTGCCTCCTGACCTTGACCCTGCTGCTGCAGGGGATAGCGACAGCGGACGAGCCTGGCAGCGTTCCTCCGGATCATCCGGAGCGAGCGAAGCGGGGGCTGGCACTGTTCAAAGGGTCTGTGCGTGAGATTCTGACGAAGCACTGCCTGGACTGTCACGGCGGTAAGTCCGTGAAGAGCGACTTTGATCTCTCGACCAGGGAATCCCTGATGGAGAGTGGCTTTGTGGGACGGACGGCGGCAGACAGCCACCTGATGGCGCTGGTCACACACGAGGCAGAACCTCACATGCCCTGGAAAGAGCCCAGGCTTGAAGAGGCGCAGATCGAGGCGATTCGGCAATGGATTGACCTTGGAGCCCCGTATGACTCGCCGATGGGCAAGGGGAAAGAAGGCCCTGCGGTGGAAATGCAGGTGACGGAAGACGACCGCAACTTCTGGTCATTTCGTCCGTTGCAGGCCCCGGTCGTTCCAGAGGTCAAAGATCAGAAATGGTGCCGTACACCCATTGATCAGTTCATTCGGGCGAAGCAGGAAGCGGCGGGGCTGGTGCCAAACGGGGAAGCGGCACGGCGCGTGCTGATTCGTCGGGCGTCATTTGATCTGACGGGCCTGCCACCGTCACCTGCGGACGTGGAAGCCTTTGTGAAGGACGAATCTCCGGACGCCTGGTCTCGGCTGCTGGATCGGCTGCTGGATTCTCCGCAGTACGGTGAGCGTTGGGCACGGCACTGGATGGATGTGGCTCGCTTTGCCGAGTCGCATGGTTACGAACAGGACTATGACCGTCCACATGCCTACCACTACCGTGACTTTCTGATCAGAGCACTGAATGAAGACCTGCCCTACGATAAGTTTGTGCACTGGCAGCTGGCGGGCGATGAGCTGGCTCCCGAAAACCCGCTGGCGATGATGGCCACTGGATTTCTGGGTGCTGGAGCCTTTCCGA
>JALQWE010000392.1 GCA_023258825.1 Planctomycetaceae bacterium
ATCAGGACATGCAGTAACGTGGAGAACAGCACCCACGCCAGACGTTGCTTTGTTGAAGATCTGATGACAGGCAGCAACCACAGAGATGTCACCGCGATGTGCATCAGAGTCTGAAACCACAGTCGCTTGCCAAGTTCCAATGCCAGCTGCGACATTGATCCGGTCTGCAGCAGATTGAGAACGATTTCCAGGTTGCAGAAGGAATACCAGCCGATCGCCAGCAGCGCCAGTCCGCCAATACGCCGAATCATCCGGCCCCAGGGCAGCCGCTGATCCTTCTGCCAGCGGCGAACGGCACTCAGTCGCATCGCAAATCCAACCGCAAACAGAAACTGCGGCATGATGGTGTCCGCGTAACTGCAGTAGTCGTGGGAATGCTTCAGAATCTGAGGACAGACACTGAAGCTGCCACAGAAATTGACCAGCAACATCCCCAGCACGGTGTAGCCTCGAAACTGATCGAGACTGTGCAGCCGCTGATGCGTCGGCAACGTGGGTGCCGAAGTCACTGGGGGCGATGTCGTGGCTGATTTATTCATGGATTGAAATTCTACCTGCAGAGATCAACTGCCGCCCGGATGTTCCGAATTGGACTGCCGCCCCGGTCAGGCGAGTTGCTGCGACAGGCGCTGCGTCAGGGACTGCGGACCATTTCCGTCATTCGGATCAGTTCGTCGAGCATTTTGTCGGACGCCTGCTCTTCCAGTCGACTGGTGCCCAGCCACGTTTCATAGCCACCCAGCCGATGCTGCTCCGGCGTTGGCAGGTAGCCGAAGTAACCATGGCTGAGTGAAACCAGAAAAGCCGGTTGCTGGGCGGAGCGTTGCCGAAACGCGAGTCCGATTTCGCAGAACACTTCGCAGGGCATGGTGCCGATGCAGACAGGCCCGATTCTCAGGACCTGCAGGGGGACAGGTGCAATCGCTGGCTGGTCCGCCAGATTGCGGACTCGCTCTGCGTAAATGCGAGCGAGGTCCGTTTTACCAGGGGCTGGTTCCGGTTGAGCGAGGGTCTGATTGGCCCAATCCAGCTGAGCGGCGGTGGGAATTCGCCAGCCAACCTCCAGCTCTTTCCAGACGGCCTGCAGTGATATCGCAGTGGTGCCTGTGAGCCCCTGTGTGGCAGAGTCCACTCTTTCGGCAACGTCCCGGGCAACATGCCGCATCTGCTGATACGCCGGCTGCGCTGGACGCGGTGTGCGGAAGTTGATGTTGTTGATGTTCCCACTGGTGCCGTTTGCCAGCATGGCAACAAATGGCAGTTCCTGATCCGGCGGCTGCAGTCGCCGCTGCAACGCATCACAGAACATGCCGAAGTAGTCCGCGGAAACATGCCCGTTGCCGACTCCACCCACATAATGCAGCGAATAGGCGGCATACAGAGCAATTGGAGCTCCCGTGGGTTCCCGGAAATACAGGAACGAAAGCGTGGGGTCGATCGGTCCCGCTGGTTCAAGCAGGTCGCGACTGCCGGCCGGAGGATTCATTTTTACCAGATCGGTCTGACCGAACGGATTTGGTGGAATTGAGCCGGGCGTCATGTGCCAGCGCCGGTTGAAGACATGCTCCGGGACATCGACCTGGCCCACAATCAGCTCTGCCGGACGCAGCAGGGTGGCTGCTCGCTGCACCCCGTCCACGATGCGCTGCACGACAAATTCCTGGTAGGTGTCGAGCGGTACGGTCTGGTCATACCTCGATTGTCCAAGGGCACTGGTGGCCGAATGGGTGTGGGTGGCCGAAATCAGGACATGTGTGGACGGGATTCCTGTGCGTTCCTGAATCCTCGCCCGGGCAACATCGCTGACCGACCGATGAATTCCCAGCAGGTCACAAACGACGATCGCCACCTTGTGCTGCCCATCGTCCAGCACCAGACACCGCACGTGCAGCTCGTCATGAATGTGTGTGCCCGGGATCGGTGTGAATCCTCC
Source organism: Planctomycetaceae bacterium (assembly GCA_023258825.1). Lineage (GTDB taxonomy): Bacteria > Planctomycetota > Planctomycetia > Planctomycetales > Planctomycetaceae > SXXK01. The sequence goes on from JALQWE010000392.1 coordinate 1,934, forward strand.
AATGATCGCTCCTCCCAGCGGTGGAGTGATATTGCTGGTGGCGGCTCCTGCCCGAAAAGGCTGTGACTCCTCTGGCCCCGGTTCTGCTGCAGTGCTGATCTGAAGACACAGCGAACAGAGAATCATCCACAGGCCGTGCCATAACGCAATCCGGACTGTCCGCGAATTTCGCCCTGGAGGAATACATGCTGTGGGCATCAGATTCTCCCTGCACCTTCTTTTTGAGGTGTCTGCTGTGTGGAGCCACTTGCCGATTTGGCGAGGGCAGTCCGTCCCGAGGCTGGACCCGCAGTATCGAATTCCTTCCACCATGGCCGATGGGCCGGCGCTAAGAAGACGTTGGCCTGCGAGGTCATCGAAACGGCTGAACACGTCCGTTCAAGCTCTTTTTTACTCACACGCAACAAGGCAGGGCAAGACAAGACAGGTTTGCATTCAGGATTGCCCCTGGAAACCGACGTCACGGTCTGCTCGCGGTCATTCATCCCTGTCCTGGGGGAGGGCAATTGTGTTTGGGGGAGGGCGAAGTTCTATCTGAGCCGCACGTTTTTCAGCGGTGGGATGAGGACTTTGTGTGTGGCGGAAAACCAGGTTTGCGGCCTGGCAGGAGCCGCGCCCTCCCGTTGGCCGGGCCCTCCCGCTTGTATCGGCACGCTTACGTCTGTTTCGCGATGCCAGTCGCGGCCAGTGAAAACGCCCCCCGCGTTCTATTTCAGGAGATGACGATTGGCGATGGTGATGCCGCTGAGCATCGCGCCGACGATTCCGAGAAAGCCCTGGTCGGTGCCGCACAGGAACAGGTTGCTGAGCGGCGTCTGCCCATTCACAAATTTTTCCGGGGCTCCGTAGACACAGCCGTTCAGATGGCCCGTAAAGCGACGAATGGTGCGTGGCGTGAAGACATCGGTGTCGATCACATGGCTGCGGAATTCGGGAATATGCTTGACCGCACTGTCGATGATACGGTCGTTCCAGTGGTCTTTTTCCGCCACATACTGATCGTCCGGCAGGTTCATCCAGTGATGCGGGTTGGCCAGTGCCGTGATTCGAATGCGACCATCTTCAAGCGGCTCGGAATAGTCGAAGTTATTTGGCGAGCAGATGATGCCGCTGCGAAGGTCAACAGGTTCGGAGGGCCGTTCGTAATGGAAGGCGGGCGAATCACTGTAAAAGACGATGGTGTCGCGGTGCCCAAGGTCAGCCGGGGCACAGTCGAGGACGCTGATGGATTCGACAAAGGAGATGTCGCCCGGTTCGGCCTTTACCGGGGGACTGCCGGGACTGATCATCCGCAGTGTTTCCGCGGCCCCGGCCGAGGACAGAATGTTGTCCGCTTCGATTTCTGTGCCGTCGTCCAGGGTCACGGAGGTGGCGCGACCATTGGTGTGGCTGATCTCACGCACGCCGGCCCGCAATCGCAAATCTCCACCCAGAGAACGAAAGTGCCGGACCAGTTTCTTCAGAATCAGCCGAATTCCCTCGAAGGGACGCCCGAATCCCTCATGGAAAATGCTTTTGAACATGATGACAAACTGACTGAAGTCCATATCGCGCGGTGTGGCGCTGCCATAGAACATCAGTGGGCAGAAAATCATGTCGACCAGCAACGGATCCCGAATGTATTCGGAGACGACCTGCCGTGCTGAGACCACCTGTCGTTCAAGATTCAGGGCGTCATGCTCGGCGATGCGTTGGACAAGGCGTCGAAACCCGTCAATCTGGGACGGGAAGGCCGCGGCGACCTGATCCACAAACACGGAAAACTGATTGGTGAAGTGCAGGCGGCAGTCAGGGAATACGATCGATGAACGCAGTTGTGGTCGCAGATCGAAGTCTTCCCATGTCATCCGCAATTGACGCAGGAGTTTGCTGAGCGGGCCCTGTTTCGTCCCCGGCTCGGCGTAGTTGGTGATCGCATGCAGACCGACATCGTAGTTTCGCTTTCGCAGGCGATAGAAGGAATTCAGTCCGCCAATCGTGGTGTGGCGTTCAAGAATACAGACTTTTTTCTCGTAGTACGCAAGACGCACACCGGCCGAGAGACCGGACATGCCGGCACCAATAATCACGGTGTCGTACTTCACTGCAGTCAGTCCTTCCAGAACGCTGCCGGCCCGCGAAACAGGAACACGTCAGACGCAGGCGAGGAATCTGACGGCCCAGTGGGAATCATCGGAACTCATCGGCTGTCTGGCCCACAGCCAATCTCTCGATTCATCAGGTCCTGCTAATCAAATGCTGCTGTTGCTGAACCGAAGTGAGCGTCTGGCCAATTCGCAACCGCAGACACGGATTAACACAAACACACCGACAGCCGTATCATCC
>JALQWE010000393.1 GCA_023258825.1 Planctomycetaceae bacterium
CGGCATTCTCGCCGAATCCGGGCGTGGCAACGAAGCCTTCACGCTGTGCAGCGAGTTCCTGAAAAACAATCCCGACAATCCCTCCATCCTGCTGACGATGTCAGAAATGTGCCTGCAGCGCGATGGGTTCCAGGCGTCGCGTCGGATCCTGCATCGCACGTTTCAGATCTGCGCCCGCTCACATCAGATGACCGTCGCGTTTCTGGCGTCCCGGATCGCGCTGGAAATGTACCAGCAGCGAAACTTTCTGTCGTCCCGCGAACATTTGTCGCTGGCCATTCGCATGTCCACCGGAGAATCTCAGCGCAAGCTGATCATGCAGCTGCTGGATATGGAAGGCGACAGCTCCATTCCCGGATTGTTCCGCAGTGCCTATCCTCTCGCTGCCATCACCTGCAGTGACGAAGCCGCTCAGCAGGATGCCCGCGCCAGAAAACTCAGCGTCCTCGGGTGCTGGGAACCTGCCAGCATCATCTATAACCGGCTCGCTGACAGCTACCCCGGTGATGGAAACGTCTGGTACAACCTCGGACTCTGCCAGCTCTGGGACGGTCGACTGTCCGAAGGAGCGTCCTCGCTGCACCACGCGGCAACACTGATCGCCGACTTTGATACGGCGACAGAAGTTGAAGCACTGGCACAACAGGTTGATCTGCAGATCACCGAAGAACGTTACTGGCTGAATTCCGTGGACCTGCAGGTTCAGTCCGTGTCGGAAGTCATCACTCGGCTCTCCAGCCATCCGGCACTGCGACCTTCGCCCTCACACGACCATTCTCAGTGTGATCACACACCGGGGACCGCACATGCGGCCGAAATGGTCCTGCTCCAGTCCGAAACCCCGGATGAAGAAATTCAGACGGCTGCGCAACTGGCCGAATCCCTCGCGGACATCGATGTGTTCGACGTGGTGGATCCTGATCAGGCCAGCCAGGCCGGTGTTCAGCATCCTTATCTGACCATCACGTCGTCCAGCACGATGATCGACGAAGCGATCGTCAAGGTCCGCGCGATCCTCGGTGACCTCATCCTCACCCGTGCAGATCAGGAACAGCGGTCCACGATGGCACCAGAACCATTGCAGGCTCGCCCGTTCGACAGACGCTATGTCCTGCCCAAAGGCATGTCGCAGCGTCGTTATCGGATTCTGCTCGGCGAACTGGCACAACTGCCGGTGGAAGAGTGGCTGCAGATGCCGCAGACGGCCCTCAATGGCAAATCCGCTCTCGATGCGGCTAATGATCCGGCACTGAAGGTCAAACTCGCGGCCAGCCTGATCGTCATGCAGTGGCTGGCACTCAAACGCGATCTCAACCCGGATCTGCCGGCGTTGCGGACGCGCCTGAACCTGCCGGCACGAACGCCCATGTCCGTGCCGGCCACCGGTACCATCGCGGCTATCCCCTGCGCATGCCTCGATCGCCTGCAACTTGATGCACTGGCTCCGGCTCAGTTGGCAGAATTCGCCAACCGCGCCAGCCTGCTTGGGTTGAAGGATCTGCTCCAGGCAGCACTGCAGAAACTGCATGCTGATCAATCGCTGCTGGAGCAGTTTGGTGCACAGCGTGCCTGCATGCTCAGCGCGGCAATCGCCCGAGCGAACAACGATCCGCAAACTACGTTCGAAATGCTGGACAAGGCGCGGGCGCAGTTGTCAGACGGGGGCGAGGGGTTCCGCGGTCGTCTCGAACTGGACATCCGCGAACTCTCCTACCGACTTGACGATCCGGAAGATCCCGCGCTCCGAACTCTGCTCCGCAGAATTCGCGATCAGTACCTGCATAAGGTGCCGGAAATTGCCGAGATCATTGCGGATCAGTTTGCTGCCTTCGGTTGCGAACACCTGATGGTCGAACTCGAACCCAGCGCCGCACTTGCCCCGGCGCCGTCCGGCAGTCTCTGGACACCAGGTGCCGAATCCGCCGCCAACCCGGCGGCCTCGCTCTGGTTGCCCGGCCAGTCCTGATCGTTTTCAGTCGTCCTGCCAAGCAGCATCCCCGGAGTTTTCCGGGGATGCTCGCTGGATGGTTCCACTGAGTCATCCGGAACAACCTCGTTTTCGCACAAGGTCAACCGGATGAGACCTGTTTCAGTCGCAGGCCCCGCCTGAACAGCGTCAAGCTTCGACGACTGCACTGCTGTGCAGGCTGGCAAATGTCGCATGGTTTGGACATCTGGTTGAGCAACAACTGATTCCGTGATGGTGTGAAAAGTCCAGGGACCTGTGTGTCGAAGTCCCGGCTGGCGGAGTGGCACCGGTGATCGGGACAACTTGCGGGCACTTGTCGTCGTAGCCAGACGTGACGAACTGCTGGCTTCATCTCGTTTCGCCGACTCAGAATCGCCCATGTACCTCGATAACGCTGCTACCAGCTTTCCGCGTCCCGAATGCGTCCATGTTGCCGTGGCCCAGGCGATGCGGTCGATGTCGTCGGCGGGGCGTGCTGCCCATTCTGTCGCCTCGGCGGCCTCGGCTGTCCTGCAGCAGTGTCGCACGGCCGCAGCCCGCCTGCTCCACGCTCCAGCAGCCAGCCATATCGTCTTTACGGGCAATTGCACCGAAGGGCTCAATACTGTTCTGCTGGGGCTTCTGCAGCCTGGAGACCACGTACTGGCCTCCACACTTGATCACAATTCCGTTCTGCGCCCTCTGGAATTCCTGACAGCCCAACGCGGAGTTCATCGTCACCTGGTCTCATTTGACCCCGTGACCGGACTGCTGGATCAGGACGAATTTCAGCGGACTCTTCAGCGATTCCCGGTGCGTCTGACTGTGCTCAATCACGCGTCGAACGTCACCGGACGACTGCAGGAGGTGGCGTGGCTCACCGCCACGGCTCAGCAGCATGGCAGTCTTGTGCTGCTCGACGCAGCTCAGACCGCCGGACATGTGGAGTGTCACATGGAGCAACTGGGTGTGGATTTTCTGGCGACATCCGGACACAAGGGCCTGGCCGGTCCGCAGGGAACCGGGTTGCTGTGTTTTCGCCCCGAGTCACAGTCGCTGGTTCAGCCACTGAAATTCGGGGGGACAGGCACGTTCAGCGAATCCCTGCAGCAACCGCTGACCTGTCCCGAAAAGTTTGAATCGGGAACTCAGAATGTCCCCGGGATTGCCGGCCTGCTGGCAGCCGTGCAGCTCACGTTGTCTGAGTCCCCTGCAAGTCGGCACGCCCACCTGATTGAACTCACACGGTGCCTGCTGAACGGCCTGCGGGACATTCCGGCTGTACGATTGCTGACGCCGAATATTCCCGAACAGTTATGCGGTATCGTCTCCTTTGTGATTGACGGGATGGACAGCAGTGATGTGGCCATGGTGCTGGATCAAACCTTTGATATTCAGTGTCGAGCTGGACTGCATTGCGCCCCGCTGGCCCATGAGACACTGGGCACGCTGGCTTCCGGGGGAGCTGTGCGATTCAGCCCCGGACCCTGGTCCACTCTGGACGACATGCAGACGGCGATTGAAGCGATCGATGCGATCGCGCGGGAGTTCCACTGAGGCGGACTTCCTGGATTCTATGGGCCGTTTGTCCCGCAAGGGAAATGGACACCAGGCGACTGGTACTTCGGAGAGCTGCTGATGAGGAGTTGTGTCTGCCTGTTGGCCCTCGCTTCGTTCAGCATCGGCTACTGGAGCTGTTTCGCTCTGCTGCAGTTGCTGAATCTCTGCAGTCTTGCGGCCGGGCTGTTGATGCTTCCGGGAAACTGGATGATGGTTGTCACGCTGGCCGTGTTTGTGGCGGCCACCAGTTTTGATCGCGGCCCGGGCTGGTGGGTTGTCGCGGGATCGATAGCGCTGGCCGCGATGGGCGAATTGCTGGAGACCCTGCTGGGTTCAGCCGCGGCAGCGAAGAAGGGGGCCAGTCGTCGTGCGATCCTGCTTTCGTTGCTGGCTTCATTTGTGGGCGGCATGCTGGGGACGGTGCTTCTGCCGATACCCATGATTGGCAGTCTGCTTGGTGCGGTTATGGGAGCTGGCATAGGTGCGTTTGCGGGTGCGTGGTTGGGCGAAGCGTGGCTGGGGACCGATCCTGCGAAACGCACGGAAATTGGGACAGCGGCAATGAAGGGGCGTTTGTCCGGCATGGCCGCCAAAATGTTCACTGGCATGCTGATTTTCCTGCTGCAACTGATCAGTTTTTTGTTCTGACCCGTCTCGCGAGGTGGCATAGATCGGACGGGCCCATTGAACGGGACAGCGAATTTCGGGATGATGATTTTTTGGGGGGATGGCGAATTTTTGGGAGGGCG
>JALQWE010000394.1 GCA_023258825.1 Planctomycetaceae bacterium
AGAGGAGGTAATCACCGCGTCCTGATTGCCTGTCGTGGGAGGCACCGACGACATCGCCCGCTTCATCAAATCAAGATACTCGGCGTACGGCAGCACAACCGAAGCGTCCTGGCTATTAAATACCTTCTGCAGTTCCCGGAACGGCACGTAGATCAAACGATCCCACCTGGCCGACAACGAATCCCTGTCCGAATCCGCGGGCGCGTTCTCAGGGGTCGCGGGCGGGGTTTCCTGCTGAGCCCCGGCAGGAAGCACGCTGCAACACACCAGCAGCAACCACGAAAGCAGCGATGTCCCGCACTGCCAGATTTGTCGATGATTCCGGGACTTCATAATTCTGCACCTTATTCACGAATCTCTGCTTCCGAACGCCCATTCAGGCCCCGCGGCTCACTCCACTTCTGCCTGACACCACAACAACATCGCAGACTTCAATCCGGCTTACGACAAACCGGCCAAAGATGAGCCCGGCTGGCGAGCCCGAATCTGACCGAATTGCACCCTGCAAAACTGCAGGTCTAAACTCTGAACACCAGCCTCTGCCGCCTTCTGGCAGACACACCAGGCCCACCTGGCCAGCACAACGATGAGTCGGCCGTGTTCGCCTGAGACGGGGTGAAACCCCACCACCCCTCAAGCGGCAACGCGGGAAACTCACAGAAACTGGAAAAATCGGTAATTCGGGAACTCTATGTCAAAAAAAGGGAATCTGCAGCCAATTCAGCCCCCGCCGACAAAAGTTGCTGACACATTCTCCCGCGGCCACCTTCGCCTGACCACTACGTCTCCTGGGGAATTCCCCAGAGAAAATCCGTCAGGTTCCTACCCAACCCATCTCACCCTCCGACCCCCTGCACAGACGCACCTCCCGGTCCGGCAGTTCCCGAAAACCTGAAAATTTCCATGTTTATTTCTCAAGGTGCCATGCACCTTTGCTTTATTCCAGCCAGCCAAACGCGTTCAGGTGCCATGCACCCACGTCACCCGCCCGGCCACCCAAATCCCGCGGATTCCCAACCATGGGGCGCCCCAATGGTGATGCAGCAGCCGCAGGTTGACCTGATCACCCCCGCAAATTCCCCCCACAGATTTTCACGCCGCTCCCCAGGCATCACGGTGCCTGGCACCTGAGCTGTGGCACCTCGGCTGTGTAGGTACCAGGTTTGGGGGCTTTCGTGCCGGGATCAGGCAAACCAGCCCGGCTTTCGCTTGCCTTTGGTCGGCGTGATGGGCGAAGATGGTCGGTGGAGCGATCGGGCTGGTCCGGAGCTGATTGTCGATTCCGTCGAAGGTGCTTTATGCCGCTGTTCCCCTGCGGAAATACTCGCCGTGAGTTCGTCTGGCAGATGGGCGGCGGTTTTGCCGGGGTCGCGCTGGCGTCACTGCTGGAATCAGACGGCTTCTTCGGTCGCCAGGCCCTGGCTCGGGATGCCGGCCGTTCGGGGGCGTTGGCGGCCCGCCAAACGCATTTTCCTGCGAAGGCCAAATCCTGCATCTTTCTGATGATGAACGGAGCCCCCAGTCAGGTCGACACTTTCGATTACAAACCAGCCCTGCAGAAGTATGCCGGTCAGCCCTTGCCGGACGGTAAGAAGTACATCAATTCCGGTGGGCGGCGGGTGGGCTTTCTGACACCAGCGTTTCGCCCGTTTCGCCCTGGCGGACAGAGTGGCCTGCTGATTTCGGATTACTTCCCGCGAGTTCGTGAGCATGCTGATAAGCTGGCAGTGATTCGGTCCTGCCACACCGACAGCCATGCGCACGGATCCGCGCTGGTCGCGATGAACACGGGCAAGACGTTCATCGGTCGTCCCAGTCTTGGATCGTGGTGTGTGTACGGGATGGGAACAGACAATCAGAGCCTTCCGGGCTATGTGGTCATTCTGGATCGGCGTGGTGGTCCGATCAGTGGCCAGCCCAACTGGTCCAGTGGCTTTATGTCCGCCGCGTGTCAGGGAACTCTGTTTCGGCCGGTTGGTGATCCAATTCTTGACCTGCGTGGGCCGTCGTGGGTGACGGACGACATCCAGCGGGCTCAACTGGATTTGCTGGCTCAACTGAACCAGCAACACCTTGCAGCGCGTCCGGGGGGTGACGAACTGGCGGCTCGCATTACGTCGTATGAGCTGGCTTATCGGATGCAGTCAGAGGCCCCGGAGGCAGTCGATCTTGGCCAGGAGACGCAGACCACTCAGGACCTGTACGGGATCGGCAGGCAGCCCACAGACGAATTCGGGCGGAACTGTCTTGTGGCACGTCGCCTGGTGGAACGCGGAGTTCGCTTCGTGCAATTGTACTCCGGGGGCGGACATCTGGAAGAAACCTGGGACGCTCACGAGAGTATCGAAAAGAACCACGGTCGACATGGCGCGGAGGTGGATCAGCCGATCGCCGCTCTGCTGACCGATCTGGAACAACGCGGTCTGCTGGATGAAACACTGGTGGTGTGGGGTGGCGAATTCGGCAGGATGCCGTTCAGTGAGGGCCCCAATGCTCCCGGACGCAATCATAATCCGTACGGATTCTCAATGTGGCTGGCAGGTGGAGGTGTCAAAGGAGGAACAGCGTGGGGTGCAACCGACGACTTCGGCTTTGAAGCGGTCGTTGATCGCGTGCATCTTCATGATCTGCATGCCACAATTCTGCATCTGCTGGGATTCGATCACACGCGGCTGACGTATTTTCATCAGGGGCGTGATGAACGTCTGACCGATGTGTTCGGCAACGTAGTGACGGGAGTTCTGGCCTGAGTGACCGCAGTGCGGCAACAGTGGACGTGGCACGGGCCGATTTCGCCGGATACCGGAACCACGACTTTGCAGACGCATGATTACTCCGCCTGTGACAACTGACGATTCTGTCTCTGACGATCGAGGTATAGGAATGAGTTGGATTCGAACGGCCCTGTGTCTATCCACCGTCTGTTTCGCTGGCAGCGTCTGTCTGCCGCTGCAGGCCGGTGACAGCATCCAGTTCAATCGCGACATCCGACCGATTCTTTCCGACTCCTGTTTTCAATGCCACGGCCCGGATGAAGCCAAACGTCAGGGAGGTCTGCGGCTGGATCAGGCAGAGGCGGCTCTCCGCGGCGGAGAATCCGGTCCGGCGATTGTCCCGGGCGACCCGTTGGCCAGCGAAATTCGCAAACGGATCCTCTCGACAGATCCGGACCTGAAAATGCCGCCCGCTGCCTCCGGGAAAACCATCTCACCCGAACAACTGGCCACCCTTGATCAATGGATTCGCGAAGGGGCCGAGTACCAGGGTCACTGGGCTTTCCTGCCCATTCGCCGGCCGGATGTTCCTGATCAAACCGGTGGTCTGAGTCCGATCGATGCATTCCTGCGCCAGCGGCAGCAACAGGCCGGTCTGATGCCAGCCCCCGAAGCCAGTCGAGAAACCCTGACCTTGTACGGTAGAGATGGTATTTAATGCCATTTTTATGACTCCATTTTATGATTTCCGATTTTTTCGGAATGTGTGAAAAAGATTATCTAGAATAACCTCTAGCCTTTTGTAAGAGTTCTGCCTTATACTTAGCAAATTCTTCAGGCTTTAGATTGGCAATCTCATATTTCTTTCTAGGATCAATCATGTTAGATACTTGTTCAGGAACAGATGCAGATTGAGATGGCTTAGGTAGTGTTGCAACCACTTCTGCTCTTACTCTTTCTTCTGCTTGTTTGAGTAATAATTGTTCTTTTTCCTTAGCTAATCTAATGGCATTATCAATTTCATCAACAGAATTGCCACTGACTAATTCAGGAATGAGAACATTATTCTTAGCAAGTGCTTGTGCTTTATATGCTTTAAGTTCACTTTCTCGCAATCGTTCTTGTGCATTTCTTGCTACCTCTTCTAATTGCTTAGAGAGATAATCATTTTGTTCTACAAGCTTGCTTACAGTTTGCTTGATTTTTTCTTCTTCAGACATTTGTTGTTCCTTTTGTCTTTGAAGTTGTTGTGCATATTCTTCAGCTTTTTGCTTTTCTTTATTTAAAAAGTCCTCAAACTGTTTATTCTTATCTTCAAGTTCCTTCATTTTTTGATATAGCTTATCCTTTTCTTGTTTTCTTGCCTTTTCGATAGCATCAAGTGTATCTTGGACATTGGAAGATGGATTAGCTAGAGAAGAATTTACTTGATTAAGAGAATTGTCTTGTGTCTTGTCATCATTCTGTGTCATTTGGGTATTTTCTGTCATTACAGGCATTTTGTTTCCTTAGTATCTCTTGTTATTATAGATAGAGTGTGTGG
>JALQWE010000395.1:0-2428 GCA_023258825.1 Planctomycetaceae bacterium
CGCGAATATGAAATCAAGTGTCGCCGGATTGCCACAGATGCTCAGGCCATTCGCCGCCAGTTGCCCACCGGCGATGGTCCACCACTGGTGATACTGTTCTGTCGGATTGCCGGACGATCCCACATCGTCGTCGCCTCACGACTTCCCCCGCTGGCCTCGCGAACCCCCACTTCCCTCAACTGGGAAGGCCCTGAACTGGGAGGGCCCTGAATTGGGAGGGCGAAGTTCCATCTGAGCCGAACATCGTCAAAAGGGGGGACATGGTTCCACCTGAGCCGCGATCCTGTTTGCGGCCCGGTCGAAACCCCGACCGCCTGAATTCAAACCTCCCGCTCTCTCCGTTACCCCGCGTCGTTTCTCAGCACCACGCTTGCCGTACCTGGATCGTGCGGGCCGACGAACCGCTTATGCACCGGTCCCGGCTGCAGTCACCACCGCCACACTCGGCGTGAGGGCCGTCGACTCGGCAGTGGTCACGGAATCCACGGCAATGCCAAAGATCCGTCCGTAAATCAGGTAAAACGTGGGCACCAGGACCAACACCAGCACGGTGGACGTCATCAGGCCAAAGCACAGGCTGGCTGCCATCGGAATCACCAGTTGCGCCTGAAACGATGTCTCTGTCAAAATCGGTGCCAGTCCGGCGATCGTGGTCAGCGACGTCAGCATCACCGGACGAAAACGTCTGCCGCCGGCCTGCAGCACAGCTGTCTCCAGCGGGACACCGCTGCGCACCGCACTATTAATAAAGTCCACCAGCACGATGGAATCATTCACCACAATTCCGGTCAGGGCCACCAGTCCCAGCGTACTGAACAGAGTCAACGGGATCTCCATGAACCAGTGCCCCAGAACAGCACCGACGATTCCGAACGGAATGATGGCCATCACCACCATGGGCTGACCATACGAAGTGAACTCCATCGTCAGCAGGACATACATAGCAATCAGAGCGACAAACAATCCGATGCCCAGACTGCGAACACTTTCTTCATCCTGCTCCTGCTGACCTTCCCAGCGAATCCGCAGGCCGGGGAATTTCTCCAGCAGATCCGGCATGAACTCAGCCCGCATGTCCGCCACGATTTCCTTCGCATTGCCATCCTTTTCATTGATGTCCGCAGAGATGGTGATTGAGCGTTTCTGGTCAATGCGATTGATTTCCGAATAACCACGACTGACGGTCACGTCCGCCAGTTCGGTAATCGGGCGCTGAATCCCGTCTCCCCCGTCCACCCGAATGTCGTCAAAGCGAGCCAGTGATTTGCGATCCTGTTCCGGATAACGCACCATCAGTTTCACTTCGTGCCGCCCCCGCTGCAGACGCATGACTTCTTCGCCATAGTAGGCAGCACGCACCGTTCGCGCGATGCTTTCCAGCGGCACTCCCATGGCCACGGCCCGCGGCTTTTCCTTCAACTGCAGCTCCCATTTTCCCGGTGTGGAGTCATCCGCGACGTCAAAGACGCCTTTGTAGGTGGCCAGTTTCCGCTTGGTTTCCTCGACAGCCTGCTCCAGCTGCCGCATATCCGAAGCCGCTGCCAGCAGTTTGAATTCAATCGGCTTGCCACCGGGGCCACGGGACTGCGAACCAAAGGTCAGCGTTTCCACGCCGGCAATCGCCCCGACCAGTTCACGCCATTCCTGAACCACCTGCTCACTTGTGACGTTGCGCAAACCTGCATCCACCAGTTCCGCGTAGACCGTCCCCGCATGGCTGCCTTCGGTCGTCTGACCTCCCCCTGGCGCGTTGTCGCGAACGACACCCACCATCCGATGTGTCACCAGCACCAGTGGCCTGTCCGGGGTGGAGTACCGCGTGTTGATTGTCTGAATGGCCTGCTCAATACGTTCGGTGGCCTCTTCCGTAATCCGACTCGGAGTTCCATCTGGAAAAATGACCGTGGAGATGACTTCCGGGGCATCCAGCTTTGGGAAAAAGATCGATGGCACCGTGCCACTGGTCACCAGTGCTGATGCCAGCAGCAGAAAAGAAATGGCCAGACTGACCGTGATTGCGGAATGCCGTACACAGAAACAGATCACGGGCTGATAGATCACATTGATAAAGCCGTCCAGAGCCCAATTCGTGCCGCGGTTCAGCCACCCGGTCAGCGGCGAGGGCTTTCCGGAATCATGAGCCAGGTGACAGGGCAGAGCAAAGCAGGCCTCCGTGAGCGAGATTGTCAGAATGGCAATCACGGCCAGCGGCATCACGGCAAAGAACTTCCCCATCACGCCTGTCACGAAGAACATGGGAACGAAGGCGAACACGGTGGTTGCCACGGAAGAAAACACGGAAGGGACGACTTCGATCGTTCCGTCAATGGCCGCCTGCAGCGGAGTCTTGCCCATGGCTCGGTGCGTGTAGACGTTCTCGCCGATCACAATCGCATCGTCCACAACGATTCCCAGTGCGATCAGAAAG
>JALQWE010000395.1:2438-4236 GCA_023258825.1 Planctomycetaceae bacterium
GTATTCGTGCCATGCTACTCGGCGAAATGATCGCGTTAATTCAACACCATTAATATCAGCATTAGGGAAAAGTATTTCGCCGTTTTCGGCTTTCAGATTTTTCCACCAGGCCGCAAATAGTCGTCTGATCAAACTGCAGCAGGACTGCGCACGCCCCTAACAGGGAAATGGGAATTCCCATGGCCACCCAGAAGGCCAGCTTCAGGTCCAGGAAAAGGGACAGGATCACAAACACCAGAATCAGCCCCTGCATACCGTTACGCAACAAAAGATCCATCCGATCCCGCACTTCAATGGATGAATCCGCCCAGATGCTGAAGGCATACCCCGGCGGCAGCGTTTTTTCCCGCACATATTTTCGCACTGCATCAGACATGGCCAGCAGATCTTCCCGGGAGGCCGCATTGATGTCGATGGCCAGACCGGGTTTCCCATTGATCCGGCTGATGGACGTGGTGTCCATGAATTCGTCACGCACCTGCCCCAGATCTGAAACTCGCAGCACCACGCCATCGGGGCGAGTGATCAGTGGAATCGCCGCGATTTCCTCACCCAGAACGCGTTTGTCCTTGCCTCGCAGCAGATAGGTTTCACCCTGATCCCGAATCGTACCGCCCGGCAATTCCAGATTGCGCTGGCGAATACGTCGCGAGACGTCGGCCAGAGTCAGCCCGTATTCCCGCAGCGTTTTTTCGGGAATCTCCACGTCGATCTGATACTTGCGTTCGCCAGCGATTTCCGCCTGAGAAATTTCCGGAATCAGCAGCAGATCGTCTCGCACCTGCTCGGTGATTTCCCGCAGCTGCAGTTCCGCGTCAGGTGCCGTCGAGTTCTCCTGGATGACGCCCACCGAAATGGCCTTGTTCCGGAAGGTGATCTGCTGTACTTCAGGTTCTTCAGCCAGATCCGGAAAGCTGGGAATTCGATCGACCTGCGATTTGATTTCGTTCAGCACCTTCTGCACGCTGGGGACATCGCTCCGCACTTCAATCACGATGTTTGCAGCGCCCTCCGCGGCCACGGACGTCACCTTCTTGATTCCGTCCACCGAACGCACGGCCTCTTCCACCTTCTGGCAGATTCCGCTTTCCACTTCATCCGGACTCGCACCGGGGTAGGGCACCGTCACCAGCACAATTTCCAGTTCAAACTGTGGAAACACTTCACGGCGCAGCATGAACGCGGAAATTGTTCCCACGATCAACACGGCCAGCACCACCGTGTTCATCGCCGGTGTGTTGCGAATGGCCCATTTGACAGCAGAACCAGTCATCGTGAAGACTCCCGGGAAAGTTCATTCGCCGGAGCCGTCGTCTCCGGAGTTTTGGGCACAGCGTCTGCCGTTGCCTCGCGCAGAGTCACAGGCATGCCATCCTGTATGGACGCCAGCGGTGAGATCACCGCCTGATCTCCGTCGACCAGTGAAATTTCAAGCGGATGCACCAGCGCGAAATCCTGCTGCATCTGCACCAGCGAGACGGGTACCACACGCAGACGACCGTCACGAACCAGCCAGACCTGCTGACCAGGCCGAATCGCTTCCGCCGGAATTCGGAACAACGGGACAGGCGCATCAATTGGAATTCGCACGGTCACATACATACCACTCAGCAGGGCTGGCGGAGTCACTGCGGCAGGCGTCCTGCCGGCGGCAGCGCGAGGTCGCTCCGGTTCATTCACCACCACACGGCAGGGAAACATGCGAGTGGCACGGTCCATGCCACTGCCTTCATACCTCGACAGAACTCCCTCCCACACCGTCTCCACGCCCTCAAATTCAAAGGCCACTTCACAGGGA
>JALQWE010000396.1 GCA_023258825.1 Planctomycetaceae bacterium
TGACGATTTCGACGGTTCCTGTGTGTGCCGACCAGGCCCGAGCGTTTGGGATCATGCAACTGGATGACTCCGGCCGCGTGACGGGGTTTGTGGAGAAGCCAAAGAACGAAGAGGCGCTGGCAAAAGTCAGGACTCCGGCGTCCTGGATCGACAGTCGGGGGATTGAATCACGAGGCCGTGAATATCTCGCCAGCATGGGCATTTATCTCTGGAATCGTGACTTGCTGGTGGATTTGCTGGAATCCACATCTCATGAAGACTTCGGGAAAGACATTTTCCCGATGGCCATTCGGCATCACCACGTGCAGACGCACCTGTTTGATGGTTATTGGGAAGACATTGGGACGATTAAAGCGTTCTACGACGCAAATCTGGCGCTGACCGATGCGAATCCTCCATTCCAGTTTGCCGATCGCCGTGCGCCAATTTTCACACGTCCACGTTTCCTGCCGTCCACTCGCATGGGGTCCTGTACGATTCGGGACAGCCTGATCGCTGACGGCTGCTTCATTGGCTCCTCTACGGTCATTGAAAAGTGTGTGGTGGGTATGCGTACGCATGTCGGCAAGGATGTGACCATCCGAAACACGGTCATCATGGGCGCCGACTTCTATCCGTCCAACGAAGAACGTGCCCGGACAATTGGCGGGAATGAGGATTCGTGGGGGATCGGCGACGGAGCTTACATTGACGGTGCCTTGCTCGACAAAAACGTCTGCATCGGTCGAAACGCCAGAATTGTCGCCTCAGAAGCTCCTGCGGGAGACGGTGATTACGACAAGGTTGTGGTTCGCGATGGCGTGGCCGTTGTGCGGAAGGACGCTGTTGTTCCGGAAGGATGGCGATTTCCGGGGCGTTGAACAGACCAAAAGCGGACCAGTACTTTCCGCTGCTGCCTCAAACGAAGCTGTGTGCCTCTGCGGTCAGGGCCGTGGGTCTCGGGCTTTACCGTTTGAAGGTAGCGTGGCGGCGCTTGCTGTTCTGGGGTGCCTGCGGGCCGCGGGCGCCGCTGTACCGCCGCGGCTTGGCCCGGCCGTATGATCAAGTTTTCATGTTTTTTGATCCTGCCGCTGTTGTTTTGCGTTGTTTTCTCTGCCGGCCTTTGCTCCGAAGGCGTCTCATCTCTCGCAAGATGGCGGCAGATTCAGTAGGATTTCAGACGTTGAAACTGCACGCCGGCAGCGGCTCTGAAGCCGCCATGAAATGGTCCGAGACGCTGTTTGACGTGCGGTGCCACCTGTTTTCTGAATGGATTGTGTCGGGTTTGTTCGCCTGTGATTGATCAGCGAAGCAAAGTGAGCACACCCGGATGATTCACGCCGGCAGATTTTGGCCGCTGAGCCAGGAATTGCATCTGATCAGCGAATACCAACACTGTCCAGCGGTTCAGACGTATCAGGGCGACATGGCAACTGCACGTCCCCCGTAGGGGACGTCCGTGGGCTGGCATCTGTTCCGGGCGACCTTGTGATGCAGACGATAAACTCGTTCCGCCACAAAGGGCGTCAGGTGTTTGTGGGGGCCTGTCAGTCGCACTGCGGTTCCATCGGGTGATGTTGTGTCCAGTATCGAATTACTTTTACTGCGCAGGGATCAGCGAGCATGAG
The DNA here is from genome assembly GCA_023258825.1 of Planctomycetaceae bacterium. GTDB lineage: Bacteria > Planctomycetota > Planctomycetia > Planctomycetales > Planctomycetaceae > SXXK01. The sequence continues at coordinate 1,608 of JALQWE010000396.1, forward strand.
CGAAGTTTCACCATCGGGCTCAGGACCTTCCGTTCCGCCGGTGCCACCGGTCCCGGAATCCACGAAGGGTGACCCGCAACCCAACGTCTACCTTGTGTCCTATCCCAAAGTTGTCTTTCTGTATCCGACTGTGATTACGTCGCTGCTGTGTTCCCTCTTCATGTGGATCAAGGGGGGCAGCACAGAACCAGCGGTTGGTATGGTTCCGCAAGGCAAAGCGGCGGTGGCTGCAGACAGTCAGCCACGCGTCCTGCTGGCTTCCTCATCCGATATGGGCCGGGCTCAGGATGGTTTGCCACCGGAAGAGGCGGATGAAGCTCCGGCTGCTCCGCCACAGGTTCACACCTACCGCCACTGGTGCGCCAGGATTTTTCTGGCGGTGCTGGGATTGAATCTGGTTGTCATGTCCTTCGAATTCCCCAGAACCACATCGCTCACCTGGTTCTTCGCGATTTCCACAGGCTGTATTGGACTTTGGTTCCTGTTCACCATCTATGACAATCTGGCTCCGGCGCTGCTTGGCGGGATCCTGTCCATTCAGCCGGAAGCGAATGCTTCGTTCTATCTGATCTTCACGCTCATCATGCTCGGCCTGTTTGTTGCGGTTCTTGTCAGCCGTCGGGTCGACTACTGGGAAGTCCGGGGCAACGAGTTGCTGCATCACCACGGATTCCTCAGCAATCTCGAACGATTCAGTGCACCGAATCTGCGTATCGACAAGGAAATCACGGACGTTTTTGAATACCTGCTGCTGAAATCCGGTCGATTGATCATTCACTGCAATGACGAACGCCGCGCGATTGTGCTGGAAAATGTGCTGGGTATCGACAAGAAAGAGCGCCAGATCACTCAGATGCTGGGGGCGCTTCAGGTGCGAGTGCGTACCGATAAGGAATAGTTGAACGTGTTCCTCGTCTTGTTTCCGCCGGACTGGAAATCATGACAACCGGTCCCGTGTATCTGGACAATAACGCGACAACAGCGATCGACCCGCGTGTGCTGGCGGTGATGCAGGAGTGCTGGACGACAGCCTTCGCCAATCCCGGCAGCGCACACGGGTATGGTCGACTCGCGCGAACCGTGCTGGAAGACAGTCGCGAAGCTATCTGTGCGATTCTGGATGCTGATCCGGAAGAACTGGTGTTTACAAGTGGCGGCACAGAATCCGTCAACACGGCGATTTATGGCCTGACACGCGGACGTCGTGGTCTTGTTGCCCTGACGGATGGTGAGCACCTTGCGGTCAAAGAAGCGTGTCGCCACGCCGCACTTGATGGCTGGTCCAGCATCTCCATTCCTGTCGATTCGAACGGCCAGCTTTCCCGGTCAGGCGTGGTCGCGCTGCCGTGGGCAGAGACGCGGTTAGCCTGTGTGATCCTTGCCCACAACGAAACGGGTGTGATCCAGGACACGACCGTGCTGGCGGAGCAATGTCGCCTTCACGGAGTTCCACTGCTGCTGGATGGTGTGCAGGCCGTCGGAAAAATTCCCGTCAGTTTTCGCCAGAGTCAGGCAACTGCCCTCGCGTTTGCTGCTCACAAGTTTCACGGACCCCGTGGAGTGGGTGGGCTGCTTGTGCGTCGGGGGTTGCGGATTCCATCCCTTCTGCAGGGAGGTCATCAGGAGTCGGGGCGCCGCGCGGGCACTGAGCCCGTTCCGCTGATTGCCGGCATGGCCAAAGCCCTGGTCCTGTGGCAAGCCGAGCAGTCAGATCGCCAGCAGCGTGTCCGCGCAATGCGGGACCAACTTGAACAGGGCTTGCGAGTTCGGTGCGCTCCCGTGATGATTCATGGCGAGCATGCGCCAAGGCTGCCAAACACGCTCAGCATAGCCTTTCCCGGTGTCCCCGGTGAGGCGCTGCTGGTCAGTCTGCACCTCGCGGGAATTGCGTGCTCGGCAGGCAGCACATGTGCCAGTGGTGCTGTTGAACCAGCGCCATCACTGCTGGCGATGGGAGTCCCGCCGGACGTGTGTCGTTCGTCCCTGCGGTTTTCACTGAGCCATCTGAATACCATGGAAGACGTGCAAACTGCCATCGATTGCATCAGCCAGCTCGTGCAGAAACTGCGGAAAAAGGATGCCCTCTGACATGCGTTGCAAATACCGGCTTCTGGTTCTGTTGCCGCTTTTCTGGTGTGTCTGTATCTCCGAAGCCCGGGCTCAGGCTCGTGGAAATCTCATGGACGATGTGGCATTGCGCGATGCCGTGAAACGTGCCATGGAAAATGGTTGTGCCTACCTGCGAGGTGAGCAGGGTGAGGACGGATCCTGGCAGGGAAACGGGAGACTGCTGGATTTTCGCGTGGGTGTGACCTCGCTGGCCATTCTGGCTCAGATTAATTGTGATGTGCCGGTGGAATCCCCTGAAATTCAGCGGGGATTGAATTTTCTTCGCAGCCTGACCGTCGAAGGTGTGCAGGGAACGGCCGGGATCTACGAAACCTCTCTGGCGATCATGGCGCTGTGCGCAGCCGAGCAGCACGAACGTGATCTGCCTCGCATTCAGCTGTTGGCTCAGTTGATTGAAGCCAGCCAGGAAAAGCAGGGACCGGCCGTCGGCTACTGGGGTTATTCCATCAATCAGAATGGCGGCGGCGGCGGTGGTGATGCCAGTAACGGTCAGT
>JALQWE010000397.1 GCA_023258825.1 Planctomycetaceae bacterium
CTTCAAATGGCGTGACTGGCAGGCCTTCGGCTCCGGTGCACTCGGAGACTTCGGCTGTCACATTCTCGATCCGGTCTTCGGGGCTCTCGGCCTGAAACACCACGATAGCCTGATCGCAGAAAATGCTGGCACCACCGAGGAAGTCTGGCCCGGGCCCGAAACCGTCACCTGGCAGTTTCCCGGAACCGACTTCACCACCGGTCCACTCAAAGTCATCTGGCGCGATGGTGGCCTGAAGCCTCCCGTCGAATTGGCCGGAATGCCCGCCGGTCAGGATCTGCCCGCAGCGGGCTCACTGTTCCTTGGTGAACACGGCACCATGATTCTGCCACACGTCGGCATGCCACAGCTCTATCCCGCCGACCGCTTTCAAAACATCGCTATGCCCGATCTGCAGGGCAGCAGTCACTGGCACGACTGGGTCGATGCGGTACTGGCCGGTCGAAAAACAACCGATGGGTTTGATTACGCCGGACCACTGACCGAAACCGTGCAACTGGGCAATATCGCCGCCAGATTGCCCGGGCAGCAGATCGCATGGAATGCCACCGCATTCGAATGCAGTCTGCCCGCAGCCACCAAACTGCTCACCAAAGACTACCGCAGTGGTTTTGAAGTGAAAGCCGTCTGACACAACACCAGTAAAGCCCACTGCGGTGCACCGGACTTCGGCTGCACCGCAGTGTTCTACATTGCCACCAGCACACATGGAGCCAGTGCAGACGCTGACAGTGCAGACGCTGACAGTGCAGACGTGGACCGCCCCGCTGCATCCCGCACTCTGCCCCCCGCGTCGTCACCCTGTCCTGTCCACAGTCAACGAAGTGCTGGACGCCTTTCACGACGCCTCAGCCACGTCGACGCAGGACACGCTCCGCCTGGGTCAGTGCGTTCACAAACGCGTCAATATCATCCAGAGTGTTGTAGATTCCAAAACTCACGCGGGTCGTCGCAGAAACGCCCAACCACGTATGCAGCGGCATGGTGCAGTGATGACCGTGACGCGTGAACACTCCCTCCTGGTCCAGCAACTCTGCCAGATCCTCAGGGTGCATCCCCGCCATCCGGAAGCTGATGATTCCGCCCCGGTGTTCCGGGCCCGGACCGAAAATCTGCATGCCTTCCAACCCCTGCAGACGGCGGTACAGTTCCCGAGTCAGCAGCTGCTCATGCGCGTGGAATGCCTCAATCCCCATCGACTCCACCCAGCGGATGGCTTCTCCCAGTGCAATCGCCTGCACAATCGGCATCGTTCCGGCTTCAAATTTTGCCGGCGCCGCTGACCACTGCGACTTCTCCACACTGACCTGAGAGATCATGTGGCCGCCAAAGTGAATCGGACGCATCTCTTCCAGACGCTCCGGCTTCCCATACAGCACGCCAATCCCGGTCGGGCCATAAATCTTATGCCCGCTGAACACCAGAAAGTCCACATCGTCCGCGACAACATCGGTGGCAAAATGCGGTACACTCTGAGCCCCGTCCACCACCACGCAGGCACCCACCGCTCGCGCGTGTCGCACGATTTCCCGAATCGGATTGATCGTGCCCAGCATGTTCGACATGGCAGTCACAGCCACGATCCGCGTGCGTTCTGTAAACACCTGCTCAAACTGCGTCTGATCCAGTCGCCCGTCGGCCGTCAGCGGCATCAGTTTCAGCGTGGCTCCGGTTTCCAGTGCCAGCTGCTGCCAGGGAACAAAATTGGCATGGTGTTCCATCACCGTCGTCAGAATCTCATCCCCCGGACCGACTCGCCCCCGACCCCAGCCCGAGGCGATCATGTTCAGGCCGATCGTCGTCCCTGGCGTGAACACAATAGTGTCGGCCGAACCAGCGTTCAGAAACCGCGCGACCGAGGATCGCGCGCCTTCAAACTCTTCATCAATCCGCAGGCCAAACTGATACGTGCCCCGGTGAGCATTCGCGAAGTACTGCTCCTCTACCTCTCGTTCCTTCTCAATCACCACCCGCGGTTTCTGCGCAGAGGCTCCGCTGTCGAGATACACGGGAAGACGACCACACGGCAGGCTGCGCTGCAGCACCGGAAACTGACTGCGAATCTGACGAATGTCCAGAGTCCTCACCGGCTGACTGGGACGCTCACTGCGAGTCCGATTGTCCCGGTCGCCGGCCAGTGTCACCGAGACCGCATGACGCTCGGCCAGACTGCGAATGCGCTCGACCATACCCCGCAGGCCGTTGCGGCGCTGCGGTGAAATGTGCTGCTGCAGATGCAACTGCCGAAACACGCCGTCAATGTCATAGCGCAGAATCTCTGCGGCCGTTTGATCGTTGTAGGCCGCCTGCAGAATCGCAATCAGGCCCCGCACAATGTTCGAATCACTGTCCGCCAGAATCCGAAACTTCGCGGAATCGCCCGCACCCGCCGTCTCCGTAATCAACCAGACCTGGCTCTGACACCCATGCACGCGGTTGACTTCAGTACGATGCTCCGCAGGTAACTCGGGGATCTCATCCCCAAGCTCCAGCAGAAACCGCGACTGGTCTTCCCGATCAAGGTCGGCAAACTCTTCAAAGATTTCGGACAGCGCTGACACCATACAACATCCATCCCGGGCCCCGGTGGCGACCCTCATAAAACCCTGCACTCATTTCATCCGGTGCAGCGCAGGTTCTGTGTAGAAATTCACCCTGACCGCCCGGATCACCGCCACCCGAATCTCTGAAACTCGTTACCCCGAACGGCTCACACAACTTGCGCACGGCCTTTGCAGGCCTTCGAGAACCGTAAATCTGCGGGCGGAAACAACTGCGAGCACAATGGCGTCAGAGAATCTCCAGCACCGGACCCGTCGGCGATTTCACCAGTTCACGGAACACCTGCATCGCCACGTTCTGACACACCCGACGCAGATCCTCCCGCGCCGGATTCTCTTCCAGCAGCATCTGCATCATCTGACCACGATCACCATATTCACGAATGCAGGCGTTCAACGGAATCTCACCCAGGAACGGGATCTTCAGTTCCTGCGCCACCTTCTGCACTCCACCACGTCCGAAAATCTCGCCCGTCATGTTCTCGACAAATCCCAGAATCGGCACGTTGACCTTCTGGTACATGTCTACCGCCTTGATGGCATCCAGCAAGGCGACCTGCTGAGGTGTGCAGACGACGACGGCACCCGCCAGACCCACCTGCTGCGCCAGCGTCAGCGATACGTCGCCAGTTCCCGGCGGCAGGTCAATGATCAGATAGTCCAGTTCGCCCCACTGAGTATCTTTCAGGAACTGCGTCAGCGCTTTGTGCAACATTGGTCCGCGCCAGACTACAGACTGCCCCTGCTCAATGAAGAAGCCCATCGACATCAGCTTCACACCGTTGGCGTCGATCGGTTCCATCCGCATCATCTTATTGCCCTGGTCGTCGGTGACTTCCTGAGCCCCCGGGCGGCCGTCGGCGTTCATCATGTGCGGAATGCTTGGGCCATAGACGTCTGCGTCCATCAACCCCACGCGACAGCCGAAGGAGTGCAGTCCACAGGCCAGCGCTGCTGCCACAGTGCTCTTGCCCACGCCCCCTTTACCACTGCCCACCGCAATCACGTTGTGAATGTTCAGGCCGATCCGCCCGCCCGTGTCCTTGCCCCGCACAGTGGACTGAATCTCAATCCGCGGCTGCAGCTCCGGGGCGGCAAACTGAATCCGCTGCCGAATCAATGCTTCCAGCTTCTTTGCGTCCGGGTAAGCCGGCGTCGGGAGTTCGATCCGGACTCGGGCGTCAGTTCCGTTGACGAAGGTGTCCCGAATCATGTTCAAATCGCCCAGCGGTCGTTCCGTAAAAGGTTCAACCACATTGGAGACGAGCATTCTGAGTTGTTCAGCAGTGGGCATTGCCGTTGAATTTCCGGAGAAAGTTTGCGTGAAACAGTGGATAGCTGCGGGCCCTCAGCCCGGTGCTGCAGTGTGCAGACAGAGTCTTCATCAGCATCCTATGATTCCTCTGCCACAGATCAACCACGCGCGGTGCCTCCGATGCCGCGATTCGCAGAAACTCCCAGGACTTCTGTTCAGCCACCCACAGTCCGGCACCGCAAAACGCTGTTGAACCAGAAGATCGTCGTTCAACAAGTAGGTCGTCGTTCAACCCAAAGATCGTCGCGTTTCGCTCCGCCGAAACGCCCGCCCCCCAAAGGCCCCCTCTCAAACATCCGTCCTATCAGTCCCATCAGTCCCATCAGTCCCATCAGTTCAGTCCCATCAGTCC
>JALQWE010000398.1 GCA_023258825.1 Planctomycetaceae bacterium
CGTTTTACCGCGAGAGTATTCGGCGACGTGGCAGCAGGCGCAGTTTCTGAGTGGTACAGCGGCTCTTGAGGAGCTTTTGCGCCCGGAGGTGTCACCGACGGTAGCGCGTCTGTCGGCATTGTCTGCGGTGGATGAGCGAGTGCGGCTGGCATTCCAGGAGGTGTGGGGGCGGCTTCCGGATACTGAAGAGCAGCTGCGTTCGGCTGAGTTTTTTGCGGCGCACTCGGGTGATGCGTCGGGCGCGGTGCGAGATTTTCTGTGGGCGCTGGTAACCAGTGCGGAATTTTTGACGGTGCCTTAATGAGCAGACGCGTGGCCGTAGGTGGTGAATCAGAGCGGTGCCGAGTGCATGAACACTCGCTGCACCGTCGACTGTTTCTGCAGGGATTGTCCGGGGGCACGGCGGCCAGTCTTGCCAGTTTTTCCGGGCTGTTTACGAATCCGGTGTTTGCTGATGTGGCAAAGCGGGCTCAGAAGCACTGTATCCTGCTGTGGCTGTGCGGGGCTCCCAGCCAGTTTGAGACGTGGGATCCGAAGCCGGGCCGTCCCAGCGGAGGTCCGTTCGGCAGTATTGCGACCAGTCTGCCGGGAGTACATTTTTCCTCGCTGATGCCGCAGTGTGCGGGTATCGCGGATCGGCTGAATGTCGTGCGGAGTATGAAGACAGCGCAGACGGAGCATTTGCAGGCGATTACTTTGCTGCAGCAGGGGAATCCGGACCGTGCCGGGTTTACCAGACCGACGCTGGGCAGTGCGATATCGCAGGCGGTGGGGCAGCTGGATTCGCGGCTGCCGAATTTTATTTTTATTGATCCTGTGCCGGGCGGGAATGAGTTTGAAAGTTTCAAAGCCGGGAACTGGGCTGGCTGGCTGGGAGCTGAGCACGCGCCGGTGCGGATCGGCGGCGAGTATACTCCGTTGGAACGTCCGCTGACGGATGCGATACCGCAGCATGACCGGGAGGCGCGCGAGAGCCTGCGGCGTTTTCTGACTGGCCGGTATGAGCGGTCGCGTGACAGCCGGATTGCTCGCAGTCAGAACGCGGCGTTTGAGCGATTACGGGGGATGACGGCCAGTGCTGAGTTGTTTGATCTGGAACGACTGCCGGCTGAGGATCGTCGGCGTTATGGTCCGGGCAGTTTTGCGCAGCATACTCTGCTGGCTCGTTCGCTGGTCGAGCATGGTGCTCCGTTCGTGATGGTGGCCAATGGGATGAACTGGGACAATCATGTGTTTCAGCATGAGATTCATCAGATGCTGGTACCAGAGCTGGACAATGTGTTGTTTCAGCTGATTACGGATCTGGAGCAGCGGGGTTTGCTGGATTCGACGCTGGTGATAGCGATGGGTGAATTCGGCAGGACGCCATGGATCAACGCTGCGCGCGGCCGTGATCATTACCCTGACGCCTGGAGTCTGATGATGACGGGCTGTGGTTTGGGACGGGGCGTGGTGACAGGCAGTACTGATCAGGACGGAGTGGCAGTCACGGATCGACCTTACAGCGAGCAGAATCTGTTTGCGACGATATTTCGGGCATTGGGTCTGGATCCGTACGCGGAGTATGATCTGCCGGGTATGCCGACATTTCATCGGGTGGAAAACGAGGCATCTGCGATTCAGGAATTGCTGGTCTGACATGAAACTGACGCTGGCTCATGATATTTCGCTGCCCACGGGTGCGCTGGGAATGGCGATTGTTCCGGATGGTTCGCGTGCCTGCGTGGGGTGTGCGGATGGCTTGTTGTATGACGTAGAGTCAGCGACGGGGAAGTGGCGTGTGTTTGAGCAGTCACATCAGAGTTATGCGACTGGTTGTGTGCTGTTGCCGGGCGGTGCCGAGGTGATTTCGGGGGGATATGACGGAGTTTTGCTCTGGCATGATGTGTCAACGGGGCGTTGTCTGCGGCGTGTGCAGGCGCATCGATTCTGGAGCTGGCAACTGGCGTTATCGCCTGATGGTCGTCGTTTGGCCACGGTGACAGGCCCGTATCTGCCGGGGGGCTGGAAGTACGAGCCGGCTGCGGAGCTGGAGCCCAGTGTGAAGGTATTTGATACGGAGACCGGGGAACTGCGGCAGTCTTTTGGCCATACTCCGCCAGTGCTGAGCTGTGCCTTCAGTCCGGACGGTGAGTATTTGGCAGCGGCGAATCTGATGGGTGAGGTGCGGGTTTGGCAGGTGGCTGGCGGTGCCGAGCCAGTATCGCAGTGGACATCGCCGGATTTTACATCTTTCGGCACCATCAAGACTCATCATTACTGCGGCGGCATTTACGGTCTGGCGTTTGCTCCTGACGGGCAGTCTTTGGTGGGGTGCGGGATGGGGCCGATGGCTGATCCGATGGCGGGCAATGGCCGGATGACGTGGCAGCGGTGGGACTGGCGGGCCGGGAAGTTGCTGAGTCAGATTCGGGATGGTCAGCATGGTGCGGGTTTGATGGAAAGTGTGTGCTGGCGGCCGGACGGCCGTGTGTTTGTGATGGCTGGTCGTCAGGCTCAAGGCACCTGGAATGCGGCATTGTTTTCCGGAGTGGACGGCGAGCTGCAGACGTCGATTGATACGCGCAACCGCATTACACAGGCTCGTTTTTCTGAGTCTGGCGGTGTGCTGTTACTTGCTCAGGCTCAGGGGCAGCCGAAGCGGAAGGATGGAGAGTGGCCCGCCTGGGGCCGACTGCAGTCGTGGGTGGTGGGTGATTAGCATGCTGGCGAGAACGTGTGGCTGGGTAGTGAGGAGCAGTGGACGTTGGCATTGGGGGCTGCAGATGAATCAGCTCGTGATGAGTGTGTTGTGGCTGGCGGGGCTGGGTCTGGCGGTTCCACCGGAGTATTCGTATGGTCCGTACAACGAGGGCCGCATGGATCCTCAGTTGGATGGCTGGCCGCTGACTGCCGAGGAGCGGGCGTATGTGGTGGAGCGTGCCGAGCATGACCGTCGCCCTGGCCGTGAGTCGCTGAAGCATCTGCCAAAATTGTGGCCGGTGGTCCCGGCGGCCGGGCACTGGGGTGGTGCTTCCTGGCTGAAGACTCATGAAAAACTGGTGCATCATGTGCAGTCACATGCGGGACCGTGTGACGTGCTGCTGGTGGGTGACAGTATTACGCAGCAGTGGGGCAGTGTGCTGGACGGCGGAAGTCTGAATTCGGCGTGACGGGGGGTATTTGGTGAATTGAGTGTAATCAACATCGGGATTGGGGGAGACAAGACGCAGAACGTGCTGTGGCGACTGGATCATGGGGGTGTGGCGGGATTGCAGCCGAAGGTGATCGTGTTGATGATCGGCAACAACAACATGTTTTTTGCTCCGGAGACAGGTGTTGAGGCGGCAGCGGCGGGGGTACAAGAGTGCGTGCGGAATTTGCGAGGGAAGTTTCCGGACGCGAAGATTGTGGCCGCGAAGATTTTGCCGGCTCATGCGCCGGGCAACAGGTTCTACGAGGACATTGTGCGGACGAATGCGGCGATTGACAAATTGGATCTGGAAGGCGATGTGGGGGTGCGTGTGCTGGATCTGTGGTCAGACTTTACTGAGGCTGACGGGCAGCTGTGTGGCGAGTTGTATGCAGCTGACCGGATTCATTTGTCGGAAGCTGGCTATGGAGTGTATGCGAGGCGACTGCAGCCGCTGGTGAATGCAGGTGTGACAGGTGAGGCATTACCGAAGCGGGTGCATACGCGTTCCGGGGTATTGGGGATCAATACCTCAGTTGAGACGAATCCCCTTGTGCCTGAGGGCCACTAAAAAGCCGAGAAGTCTATTTCCTCGCTCGTGCTGCCGACGATGTCGATGCCGTTGTCTCCGTATGAGGCATTGAATGAGGTGCAGCGGCAGCTACCGGACCCGTGGTGTGTGACGCCAGCCGCCGCCCTCAGGCAGCCGAGGGATGGCGGTGTGGGGAACGAGTGAATTGTCTGCGGATAGACACCTGCATTTGACTCACGCGGAATATCTGGTGCTGGCAGATGCCTCGTGGAAAAATCAGACGAGCAGCCTGAGGGCAGCGGGCAGCACAGTGGCAATGAAGGGGGCGGTACCGGAGATTTCACCATCGAGGTTCAGTGGATCAGGAGAGCTGGTCTGAACGGAGATGGAGCGTGCCTGGTGATATTCGATGCCTGGCAGGTTGTGGTGGCTGCCGTCGGCGATTCCCCGAAAGACTTTCAGCAGATGCCAGCGCGAAGTTGGGCGGAGCAGCAGAACGTCGAGCAGTCCATCATCACAG
>JALQWE010000399.1 GCA_023258825.1 Planctomycetaceae bacterium
CGATTGCGATTCCATACAGCCCGGCCAGTTCCCACGCGCCCAGAATCGCAAACGCAATCAGCAGCATCGGAATCGCCGTTGACAACATCCCAACGCCAAGGCCGGCAATCACGTTAGTTGCCGCACCGGTGACGGATTGTTCCACGATATCCATGACGGGACGACGCCCAGATCCCGTGTAGTACTCGGTCACAAATCCAATCGCAATCCCTGCCACCAGGCCGATGATCGAGGCAGCGAATACGCCCAGTCGAGTGACTTCAAGGCCTTCCGGAGACATCCACTTTTCAGGCAGCACCTGCGTGATAATGACGTAACTGGCCAGCAGCATCAGGGCCGCTGCAATCAACTCACCCCTGTTCAGTGCCTTCTGTGGGTCAACGTTGTCATCGCCCCGCACAAAGAAGGTCCCGATGACCGACGTCAGTACGCCTGCCGCTCCCAGCAACAACGGCAGCAGCACGGCACTCATGCCGTCCATCGAATTTGCAAATTCGGAGCGGACCGCCAGAGTGGCGCCCAGCACCATCGCCCCCACGATCGCTCCCACGTAGCTTTCAAACAGGTCAGCGCCCATCCCCGCCACGTCACCGACGTTGTCACCCACATTGTCAGCAATCGTCGCCGGATTCAGCGGATGGTCTTCGGGAATCCCCGCTTCAACCTTTCCAACAAGGTCCGCCCCAACGTCAGCCGCCTTGGTGTAGATACCACCACCCAGACGTGCAAACAGTGCCACAGAAGAAGCCCCGAAGGAAAAGCCCGTCAGGACATTGATCACCCGCCCCAGAGACGCGGCTTCAGAGCCAATCACGTTCAGAAACACCAGGAACAGGGCCCCCAGCCCCAGTACGCCCAACCCAACGACGGTCAATCCCATGACGGATCCACCACCGAAGGCAATCAGCAGCGCCGGAGCCAGACCACGACGTGCTGCATGTGCCGTCCGTACGTTGGCCAGCGTGGCGATCCGCATGCCGAAAAATCCAGCCAGCCCGGAAAACAACGCTCCCAGCAGAAACGACAGGGCTACCAGCGGATGAGAGTCCTTTGACAGTCCGGACAAATACATCAACGCGGAAACCACCAGGACAAATCCCAGCATCACCGAATATTCGGCTCTGAGAAACGCCATCGCCCCCTTACGGATGCGATCGCCAATCAATCGCATGTTCTCCGGACCAGCATCCAGACTAGCGATGGATTGATAACGCCAGGCGCTGAACGCCAAACCGACTAGCCCCACAACGGGAACAACATAAACCAGTGAATTCATAAAATCTCCGCGATTCTGACTTCCTTCAGAGCGATTGAGCCTGCAGGAGTTCAACGTCTGGGTGCTTCAAAACAGCGCAGTAGTCCTCTGCAATTACCGCGTTCTGTGTCTTACCACGCAACTGATCAGAAAAAAAACAGTGCCCATCGGAATTCCGATGAATTGGCCCAGCCATGCCTGGCCATCGCCACCTTGCAAATAACTCGTACACCTCGCCTGATCAGAAGCCACAAAATAATTGGCACAATGGTCTGTGGGAAATGCTCTTCGCATCAGAAAACCAATCACGATCCGAATTTTTGCTCCGTACTGATTGTGACAACTGATCCAACTTCCCAGGCTGTGCAGATTCCGCAGGCTCCGAAAAAATTCCCCCATGTCCTGTCAGAACTTTTTCAGCAGATTGTCCAGTTGCCGATTGATGGTCTGGTCAAGTTTGTCACCAAGCTGATTCTGCAACTGCTGCGTTCCCAGGGCCTGAAGCATCGCGGCAGTGTCCGGCATCGGCTGTTTCACCGTGCCCCGCAAAGGAACGCGAACTGTAGCCCCACGCCCGCCCGAATTTTTCTCCAGCGGCACATCCAGCACCAGTTGCAGTTGCTGGTTGAAGCCGACAGCACCCGAAGAACTCAGGCGGTAGCCTGCCAACTCCATCTGCAAGCCTTCATGCGCCACAAACCCCTGGGCGACCCGCACCGCCACCGTCTGCTCGGGAAGCAACAAGCGACGGTCCGCCACAGCACCACTTTCACCCGATTTCCTGCGAACCAGATCGAACACTTCCAGCAACACAGTCAACGAGCCCCCCGGGGCTGCGTGGGCCTGGTGAATCGTCAGTTGCCCCGCAACCGCTGAATTCTCAGCCTGCTCAAAGTCCCAGAGAAACTGCTCCACGCGTGCAGACAGCGTCCCCTGCACATCCAGCGAAGCGGCCAGCAGCGGACTGACATACCCCAGCCACGCACCGCAGAATTCCTGAGTCAGCTGCAGGTTCTCAACACGACTGCCTGTTCCAAGGGCCAGCAAACTGTGTGCAATGTCATACTGCGGCACCAGACTTGCCTCGCCGCCGTTGATCTGGCAGCGAATCGGCCCCGAACGCAGAATGTAGTCCTGCAACTCCAGTGAAAGTTCCGCCGGACCTATCTGCAGCCCCTGAAACGCGCCGGCCGTCCACGCCAGCGTTCCGCTCCCGACAAAACGTGCCGGTCGATTTGCCGGTGGATACGTCTCTTCCGCGTATACGGCCGGGAAACCCTTCAACGTAAAATTCGTCTTCCCGCGCCCTTCAAAGTACACTCCCGATTCCGGAATAAAGACCCGCTGGCTGAGCGTCTGCAGATCATAATCCGTTGCGGCATTCAGACTCACATTCAGCTCGCCGCCCTCTATCGCCACCACTCCTGTCAACTCTGCCAGCACGCCAGGCAACCGCACAAACCCTTTTCGAACATCAAACTCTTCACCCGAATTTCGCGCGGCCAGTGATAGCTGCATCTCAGCTTCATCCACCACGAATGCATTTTCAGCCACCAGACTTCCCGTATAAATCACCGGACGACGACGCGATGTCGATGCCTGCCGAACCACGGGACGAGGAATCGCCGCCACCGCACCAGGCAGGATTTTTACCAGCACATCGATGTCCTGTGACGGAGCGGCAGCCAGACGGCACTGCACTCGAGACCGTTCCGAAATCCACCATGCATCATGCCACGGAGCCACCAGCATGCGAAACGCACCAGCAGTCCCCTGCAGCGATGCTGTCCCGTCAAACATCTCTGTCAGTGGAGCCGAGGGATCAATGCTCATCGCCGGACTGCTCAATTGCAGTTCCGCAGATTCCACCACCGCGTCCGTCAACTGCAGAGACCGCTCCTTCAACACCAACCCCGTTTCAAACGTCACCGCGGATCGTAAGCCCGGCTGTGGAAGATCCGTCAACTGGCGAAGCTGCTGCCAGAATTGTTCCGGATCCAGCGTGCCAGCCAGATGCCATCCCTCACCATCCGGCGCGCATTCCAGCGTCCCGAATGCCGCTTTGAAAACCGCGTGCGACAACACTGGGGTTCGCTTCACCAGCCGCCCAAAGGCCTCAGCCTGAAGACCGGCCTCTGTATTCAGAACGGTACTGTTGCGCAGAATACGCAATCCGCTTGTTGTCGCCGTGACCTTCCATGTTCCACTGTCTCCGGGAACAGACAACTCGCTCCGCCCACGGTTCGAGATCTGACCAGACGCCTGCCCCACCGTTTCCCCGGAAGCAGAACCGGGGTCAGAGGCCCCATGCAGACTGAGTCCCAGCGTCAACTCACCCTTCTCAACCTTCACATCCGGGTGCAGCGCCAGAGTCTGACGCAGATCAGAAGCCAGTCGTGGCAGGGAAACCACACAGGTCAACTCCGCATGCTTCGCATCCGCCTGAGCAGCCTCGCCCTGAAGTCGCAACTCGCCCTGTCCATTCATTGTCACCACATCCGAAGCCAGCGACAACTCGTCGATCAGCAGTCCGTCCTCAGCCAGTGCTGCGGCCCCAGAGGCCTGTACGTTGCCCAGACGCAGCCATTCCCCTGCTGACCACGACGTGTCGCGCAGTTCCACCCCGTGGCCATTCAGCAGGATCCGGCCGGCAATACCGTCCAGTGGATCCGGTCCCGCAATCCGCGCATCAATCCCCCCACTCAGCACCCCCCGCGTCTGCAGGGACACCCCAGCCAGCAGCAGGAAAGGTTGCAGCATCTGCAGATCGAGATTCTTTGAACCAATCTGGACCAACTGACGGCCCTGCGAATCCACCTCCGGATTCAACGTGATCCGCAGCAACGCAGCATCACCTGCATTCTCGGCCGTTTCACCCGTTAATTCCTTCAGCGGCAGACTGGGGAAATCGCGCATCGTTTCCTCCAGATCGGCGGTCAGACGCCGCGATCGCGGACGTCGCTGATCC
>JALQWE010000400.1 GCA_023258825.1 Planctomycetaceae bacterium
GTGACTTGCCGGCAAACAGAGTCACCTCCCACAGTCCCGCCTCGTCGTCAAATGCAAAATGACATCCGATCGGCGCCCGAGTGACCTTGCAGAGGATTCCCTGCAGCATGTCGTCAACGAAGTTACGCAACCATAACGGCGCATCAGTTGAACAAACATCCGGAACTGGCATGGGAAACTCGCCTTCGAAGAAACTTGGTTGCAGGTATCTCACTGAAGCTGAAACGCCGCGATCTTCACCCTGGAACTAAGCTGCTCGGACAACGACTGTGTGAATCAGATCGACGAAATCTATCAACGATGCAGAAACGAGATGCATAAACCGGACCAGAGTCGACTGTTCACGGACCCCCTCTGACAGATTTCCGCACGAAGCTGCCCCAGTCGCTGACAGTGACGATTATGACGATTGCAACGCCAGGCAGAAAACCGGAACGCGTCCTGAACCTGAACACGCATTCCCCGCCGGAAATTCAGCCATGGGAGTCTTCGTACACATCAAATCTGCACACATGAACAGTCATCAATACCGACCGGCCGCCAGCCGGACTCAGCCTGTTCATCGGCATGTGCGAAAATGACAACACTGAGACACGTTTGATTACTTTTCTTTACATCCCGCGTCGGCGACACGCAACTTTGATGCCCTCCAATACCGGGTAGACACACGCCGGGGACACACCACCTTGACCCACAAGTTCACGACTCACCACGCTCAGTGCTCCCCCAGATCCCTCGGAAACACCCCCCGATCAGTGGCTCAGCATTGGGCTTTCGCAGACGCCGGGCGACCGGTTCCCGGAAATTCACGCAAATGCCCCTCGCCCAGTCTCTGCCTGATTTTGTTCGGTTCACTGGGAGTTCCGAATTGGATTCGCCACAATAGGTCGAGCGGAATCCGGACACCTCTGACCTGTTGCAGACTCTGACCTGTCACAGCCAGTGTCCACGTCGGAGTTCGCCTGTCCTGACGTTCCCCGGTATCTCTTCTCTGGAGCACCTTCCATGAATCGCCCACAGCCAACGCCCCCCTCCCAGGACTCTGCTGAAACCACCACTTCGGGAACTGGTTTCCGTCGACGCTCTTTCATCGCCACCGCCGCCGCGGCACTCACTGCCGTGAAGTCGCTGCGTGCTGACGAGTTCGGACCTGGTGCAGCCCCCGTACGCTATCCCGATCATCGCCTGGTCAAACTGGATGATCGCTGCAGCAAACTGATGCTTGGCAATACGCCCATCCAGAGGCTCTACCACAGCAGCAACATGCTCTGGGCGGAAGGTCCCGCATGGAACGGTTCCGGCAAGTATCTCGTGTGGAGTGATATCCCGAACAACGTGCAGCTTCGCTGGCTGGAAGAGGACGGCCATGTTTCCGTCATCCGCAATCCGGCAAACAACAGCAACGGCAACACCTTTGATAAGCAGGGACGCCAGATTTCCTTCGAGCACCTGACTCGGACCGTCGCCCGCTACGAATATGATGGCACACGCACCGTGCTGGCCGACAAGTTCAACGGTAAGTCACTGAATGCCCCTAATGATGGCGTGGTGCATCCGGAAACTGGCGACGTCTGGTTCAGCGATCCCGGTTATGGCGCTCTGATGGATTATGAAGGAACCCTGGCCGACACAGGCTCGGTACAGCCGATGCAGAAAGAAGCGATCTACCGCTGGGAAGCCAGCACCGGCAAGCTCTTCAAGGTCACGGATGAGATCTTCAAGCCGAACGGTGTGTGCTTCTCACCTGACTACAAAAAACTGTACGCCGCGGACACCGGAGCCTCACACTATCCCGATGCCCCGAAAAACATCAAAGTCTGGGACGTCGTCGACTCAAAAACACTGGCCAACGGGCGGGAATTCGCTTCGATGAACCTCGTCATGGAAGATGGCTCCACCAAAGCCGGCTTCGCAGACGGAATCCGCGCCGACATTCATGGCAACATCTGGGCCAGCGCGGGCTGGGTTGGTCAGGGCTACGATGGCGTGCACGTCTTCGCCGCCGAAGATGGTGCTCGGATCGGCCAGATCCTGCTGCCCGAGATCTGCAGCAACGTCTGCTTCGGTGGAACCAAACGCAATCGACTGTTCATGACAGGCAGCCAGTCACTGTATGCCGTGTACCTGAACGTCCGAGGCGCCCACTTCTGCTGAAGTCGTCCACCAGACTCACCATCTGCAACACCGGCGGCGTGGCGTTCCCCTGGTTCGCCACGCCGCAACTGCGGCCTCTCACCCCCTTTAGTCCTCGCCGTCTTTCATCACCTTCCTTCCACCAATCCCGAACACTGGTGACCTATGAAATCCTGGCCCCTGCTTTTTGCTGCTCTGGTCTGTTGTGCCTCTGCGATCACTGTCCACGCTGGTGAAGACACAGACGCACAGAATTTTCATCGCGAGAAACTGGTCGCCTGGTGCATCGTTCCGTTCGACGCAAAACAACGCGGACCAGCAGAACGGGCACAGATGGTTCGCCGCCTGGGCATGGCCCGCGTCGCCTACGACTGGCGCGATTCCCATGTCCCGACGTTCGAAGAAGAAATCCTGCAGTACAAACAGCACGGCATTGAATACTTCGCTTTCTGGAGCTGGCACGACGCCATGGAACCGCTCATTCAGAAGCATGGAATCCATCCCCAGATCTGGTTGATGTTCGCTGCACCACCTGCAGGAACCCATGCTGAGCAGGTCAAAGCCGCCGCGGAGTCACTGCTGCCCATGGTGCAGAAAACTCGCGCTCTGAAACTGAAACTGGGCCTCTACAACCACGGTGGCTGGAGCGGTGAACCACAGAACATGGCCGATGTGTGCAGTTACCTCAAAGAACATCACCAGGCCGATCACGTTGGAATTGTCTACAACCTGCACCACGCCCACAATCATATTCAGGATTTCCCGGCACAGCTCGAGATCCTCAAACCGTGGCTGCTCTGCCTGAACCTGAACGGTATGAATGACAACGAGCAACCGAAGATTCTCCCGATCGGCTCAGGCAAACACGAAACCACGATGATTCAGACCATTCTGAATTCCGGATACTCCGGCCCTATCGGGATCATCGACCATCGTGAACAACTGGACGCGGAAGAAAGCCTGCAGCAAAACCTGACAGGCCTCGGAAAAGTGCTTGGCAACCTCGGTCAGGCCGGGGCTGCGGCCACTTACGCTCCGTAGCTCAGTCGATCAACGGCCCCGTTCGCGAAGGCCGACTGGAATACAGCCCTGAACTCCACATCCCGCACTCCGCTCCATTCAACCGACACCGTCGGAGCCGGGATCGCCGGGCTCACAGGGGAATTCCCAAAAACCAGCTTCTCTCCACCGAACTGTTCGCATAAACTGATGTCAGTAGAAGTGCTGCATGACTGCACAGACCCGGGGGCGATCGGATTTGACTGGGTTACCGGCGGTCAGGGTGGCGTGCCGAGGTTGATCAGTTGGCCTCGTAAAAAGCTGATCACCAATAACTGCAAAACCGCAGTTTTCTCTCGCAGCCTAGAAATAGGCTACGCCAACCTAAGGATCCCTGCCTGAGGAGCCGACCGTTGGACGCAAATTCAGGCTGGCATCAGTTCAACCGTCTGTTACGGCTGATGCAAGATTTGTGATGGACTGGCGCTGGATGGTCTTGTTCGGGGAACCTCTCCAGCGCGACATAATCAACGAACTACGCACGTAGAGGCTTTGATCGAGGGACAACAGGACGGGGGTTCAATTCCCCCCGCCTCCACTCACCGTGCCACCGCAAGGTGGCTCGAAGCAAAATGACCCGCTGGCTCATCCCAGCGGGTCTTTGCATTTCCAGAACGAAGTGTGAGGCTTTTGCGAGCTGCGAAACGTCGTTCGTTGCCCATCCACCTGACGCGTTACACAACCGGCATCCGGGATGGCGAATCAGACGAACAACAGCAGCAAAACACGCAGAAGACTTTCACCACCAATCCCTCCGCCCATAGTGCTGAATTCTCTGCATTTCGCACTGAAACTCTGTGTCCCTTGCGCCCTCTGTGGTTAAAAAACGCCTCGCGCGCTGCCATTTCGCCATCCCACCCGGCACACCCCCAAAGGCTCCAATCCTGGTCAAAGGCTCAAACCAGGGGATTTCCGATTTCGCCCGAGACGCCGGCGAAGTCCGTTCTGTCCAGATCACGGCTGCGGAGTGATGACAGTTGCCTTAAACTCCACGCGATAGGCCTTGTTCAGATCGCAGACCCGGGGATT
>JALQWE010000039.1:0-291 GCA_023258825.1 Planctomycetaceae bacterium
GATCCACACCTCAACGCTCTGAAAACATTGATTTTTCGGCACTTTCCAGTCCGGGAGTTGAAAAACTTCGGCCCGGAGGTCTGTGTCGCCGCGGAATCAGAGCCTGCCCCCAGCACCATTAAAAGATCGGCTGTTTTCGGTTGCCTGGGTGATGATGGCTGATGGAATTCTCGATACCCAAACCGATTTTTGTTTGGTTTTCACCGCTGAGCAGATCTGCGAGAATCTGCATAAGATCGGTAGAAAGAATATGTGTTGGCGGCACAGATTCGCTTCAGGCACCACAATCAG